>CAYQFC010000051.1:0-7053 GCA_964416585.1 uncultured Aliarcobacter sp. | reverse complement strand
GGTCTTTCATAGTAACCATGAGTAATTCTCCTTGAATTAATTTGTTTTATTTTTTGTATGGGTTTAGCCTCTGTATCCCTTAATATCAATAAAATCGATACAACCCGACAAGGATTGATACATGTGAGGTACTAAAATTAAATATATATTTAAAAATAGAACGGTGATTTTATCTAAAGGATATTTAATATTTGTTTAATCAATATAATAGAGTATTGTTTTAGCTATTTTTATTTCATAGCTTCAAGCTGCTTTACACATCTTGCACTATGAAATCCTTTAAAATATTCAGGGTTTGTAAATACATTATCTTTTAAATCCCAACCTAACTTATCATTTATTAAAATTGCTTTTGAGAACTCTTTTTTTGTTCTATTTTCACATAAAACAGTCTCGCCTTTCAAAAATAGTGATTCAACCTCAGCCATTCTTGATGTTGTAACTTTAAAATGTGCAAAAATAGCAATAAACAAAAATACAAAAACAGCTGGAAATATCTTTTTAAAGCTATTTTTTGGTGAAAAGCTTCTAGTAGTTACAATTGTTGTAACTACTAAAAAAAATAGAGCAATAAATATATATGCTAGTTCTAATTCAAAAAAAAGTTTCATTTAAAGTCCTTATTCACGATTAGCTTCTTCCCAAGCTTGAAATTCATCACTAAAATATACAATTCTAACTTTTTTAAACTCTCTGCTTGAATATAGTTCCATTTTTGATTTAAATTCAATATTTTTTGCAATACCATCTATTGTCTCTTGCACATCTTCTACACTTTTACCATGAATCATTGTAAATAAATTATATTTCCAATTTGGATATTGTGGTCTTAAATAACAGTGACTAACAGCACTAAAAGAAGCAGCAAGTGGACCAAATGTTTCTGCTTTTTCTGAATCAATTTCCCACACAGCCATAGCATTTGCACTAAATCCTGCTTTTCTATGATTTAAAATAGATGCAAATCTTCTCATAACTCCAGATTCTAAAAATAAATTTGCAATTTCAAAAAGCTCATCATAATTTATATTTAACTCATCAATTATATACTTAAAAGGTTCACTCACAAACTTTATATCTTGTTGTAAAAGTTTTATGAATTTATAGTGATAATCATTTAATTCAAGCTCTTTAAAGCTCTTTTTCACAAGCTCTTCTTGCTTCTCTTCCTTATTTGTAGTATCAAGTTTTACAGATATTTTAAATAGTTTTAATGTTGGTAAAATTATAAAATCTTTTGCTTTTGTCTGTTTTGCTAAAATCTCAATACTTTTTTCCAAACCAATAACAGAGTTTGGCGCAACAGCTATTGTAAACCAGATATTAAAACTATGATTTCTCTCATAATTGTGTGAAATTCCTGGATGGGCATTTAGAATTTTAACAGCTTCATCAATATCCTCACTAGCAATTTCAAAAGCAACAAGTGAAGATTTATAACCAAGCCTTCTTGTATCAAATATTGCTGATGTTTGTCTAATAATTTTCTCACTCTTTGCTTCATTTAAAATCTCTAAAATTTTCTCTTCACTTGTATGAAGCTCATTTGCAATCTCTAAAAATGGTCTACTTGTTAGTGGAAAATTTTTCTGAATTCTAAGTAAAACTTCATTTTTTAACTCTAGCTCTAATGCTTTTGTCATCTCTCTCTCCTAATTGAAATTAAAAAAATTATAACTTTTATATAATATTTATTGATTGATTTGAATTAAGATTGTAAAATCTAATCTTTGTTAGAATAAAATATCTATAAAAGGAGTTTATGTGGCTTATTTTCCAGCTTTTTTAAAATTTGATGATAAAAAAATATTGATTATTGGTGGCGGTAATATTGCCTTGGAAAAACTTGAACATCTTCTTAATTTCTCTTCAAATATTACATTAATATCAAAAGAGTTTAATAATGAAATCAGATTAATAATCGATAAAAACTCTTTAAAATTCTCCAAAAAAGCATATGAAAACGGTGATGCAGAAGGTTTTGATATAGTAATTGCGGCTATTGATGATTTTGATTTACAAGAAGCTATATATTTTGAAACAAGAGAGTATAAAACTCTTTGCAATTGTGTTGATTTACAAGAGTATTGCGATTTTATCTTTCCTTCTTATATAAAAAAAGGTGATTTAACTATTGCAATTTCCACAAGTGGTAGCTCTCCAGCATTTGCAAAAAATTTCAAAGAGTATTTAAAAAATCTTATTCCAAATGGAATAGAAGAGTTTTTAAAGGAGTTAAAAGAGCTAAGAAGCACTATGCCAAAAGGGAAAGAGAGAATGCAATTTTTGGATAAAAAAGTAAAAGATTATATAAAATCGTGGGAGAAAAGATGAGTAAAAATACTAAAAACCTACTTTTGCTTGGGCTTGTTGCTATATTTTTTGTTATTGGATTTATTGGTTTTAAAGATTCATTACCAGAAGAGAAAAATGAAAGAGTCTACTCAATAATACAAGAGTATTTGCCCTATACAATAGAGAAAAGAACGGGCGGTTTAGCAATAGCTTATAAAGACGGAAGAGAGAAAGAGAAGCCAAAAAATTCTGAGATTTTTCATATAGCTGATAAGCTTGATAAAGAGTGGGGAAAAGAGCATTTAAGAATTGAAAATAGTAGCTTAATTATTTTAGATAAAAATAAAATAGAGATTAAAAAAATAGAGGTAAATCAAGAAGAAATTTTATGGATTAAAAAGTTTTTCTTGATTTAATAATTTGTTTAAGGGGATTAAAAATTCCCCTCACCTTCTTCATTTATAAAAATTTCATCCATTTGCTTTATAGGAAAATTTGGTAATTTAAACTTATCATCTTTGATATCAATATTAAAATTAGCAATTTTTGCCTCTTGCATCTGCATACCACTTGAAGATTTACTAATTTGTCTTAAAGGAACTGCATTATATGTCCAAATTCTATCATCACCTAGTTGCCAAATATCGCACTTATATCCCAAAATAGTCTCATTTCCAATCAAAGTAGCACCCATTTTTTGAAGATTATCTTTATTTAGAACTAATCTACTTGAACCATTTTCATCTGAAGCAATTTTTGATGAATATATAATCTCTTCATCAAAATCAACTGTGTACATAGTATTTTTTGAGATTTTTACAATAGTTCTCTCTTTCTCTTCTTCATCAAAAATCTTCTGAACCATTGTAGTATCACTTATTTCTAAATCTCCATAATCCTTAAAATAGAGCTTACTACTACCTTTTATATAATCTTTTTTATTTTGACTTTCAGTAACAACCGCATACTCAATAATTGCCGATTTTACATCATATGCTTTATTTTCATCTGCAAATAGTGGCGACAAAAAAAGAGTTGAACAAAAAATAAGTCTCTTATACATCTATCTTCCTTGGAAAAATTTTAGAATTATACAATATTAAAATAATTTTTTATTGTAATTTTTTAATCTTCTTCATAAAACTCTAATTCTCTAAAAGCATCAAAAACATTTCTGCTATTTAGCTCATCAAACATTGCAACATCTTTAAAATCATCCATAGTTACAACTTTTGAAATTTCATCAGCAGTAGTTCCATCTTCAATAGCATCCATTACTCTTGATTTAAGCAGTGAAAAATAATTTTCTGTATGCTCTAAAGCTGTTTTACTTGTATTGTTTCCATGTCCTGCAACTATATAGTTCCACTTATAAGATTTTATCTTATCCAAAGCTTTCAAGGTCCCAATTATAGAGCCATCTCTATTTGATGTAATTCTATCATTCATTATAATATCACCTACAAATAGAGTTTTATCCTCTTCTAAATAGATTAATAAATCGCTATTTGTATGTGCTTTTTCTTTCAAGGCAATGATTTTAAATGTTTTATTTTCTATATTTAAAGTAATTTCATCATTAATCTCTTTATCTATTTTTACAAATTTAGTTCTTTTTTGATCTTCATCGCTAAGAACATTTAAACCTCTTATCTCTGAATTTTCATTATATTCAGTATTTATCGATTTTGGTCCATAAATATTTGAAGAGAATTTCTCTTTATAAAAATTATTTCCAAGCCAATGGTCGTCGTGGCTATGAGTGATTATTATATTTTTTACAGGAAGGTTTGCAATTTTTTGCATAGCTTTATATGATTGTTCTGCAAAATCATATCCAACTCCACTATCTATTACAACATAACTATCTTTTGTTTTTACATAACAAGAGTTTGACATAAAACCACCATTTTCTTTTGAAGGAACTTCAGTTTTTCCAATAAAACACCAAGTATCGTTTCCTATTTTTTGTGGATTTAAGTTATAATCAAATCCAAAAGCATAAATAGATAAGATTGAAATAAGTGATATCTTTTTAATCATTTTTAGCTCTCCTAATTCTTTATATTATAATTTTTTATTATATATAAATATTGCTTTTATATAAGAATCTTGAAAGGAAAATAGCCATGGATAAAAAAAAACAAATGGTGTTTAATTTAAATAATTTTTTATTAGCTTTTAGCGGAGCTTTAAATACAAAAAAAGCTACATTTATTGCACTAAACATTGCAAAAGAACTAAATTTTGATGAGAAAAAACTAGCTGATATTTGCTCATATAATTTAGCTTTTCCTTTAGGAATTAAATCTTTAGAAAAATTTGATTTTCTAGATTTAAATCATCTTAAAGATGATACTTTTTTGCAAATATCTGAGATTTCTCAAAAACTATCTAAAAACTTTGATTTTAAAAATTATTCAAAAAATGATATAGAAAAATTTAAAGAATTTATAGAGAATGAAAATTTTAACATAGATATAAAAACAGCTCTTAAAAGAGTTTTGGAAAATAAAATATTCTTTTTTGATATTTTATATGATGAGCAAATTGTACTTTTCATATACTCAAACTTGCAAGATTTTACAAAGGTTTTGGATTTTGAAGATATTTTAAAGATGACAAATGAATTCAATTTATATATAGATAAAGAGTCAAAAATTATAGAAAGAGCTGAAATAATTGCAGAATTTTTTGAGTTTGAGCATAAAGATAAAGAGATTTTTAAAATTGCAAGTACTTTGGCAAATATTGGAAAATTATATACAAAAAACCTAGCTTTAAATGATGAAGCAAAAGAGCTAAGTATGAATTATGCATACTTTACAAAGATGATTTTAAATCAGATTATGGGATTTAATGATATATCTTCTTTAGCTTCAAAAGTTCAAGAAAGACTTGATGGTAGTGGAGTTTTTGCACTTTCTTCAAAAGATTTAAGCTTCAAAGATAGACTATTGAGCTCTATAAATTTATATGGGTATTTTAAAGAAGCAAAACCATATAAAAAAGCCTATTCCCATAAAGATACAATTGAAGCTTTAACTAAAATGGCAAAAGATGGAAAAATAGATGAAAGTTTAGTAGAAATTTTGGATAAAGTTTTTGAAGAGGAACAATAAATAATTAAAATAAAGGAAAAAAATGGAAGCAATTTACCCTTATGCAAATGTAATTCATCTAATATTAGCAATAATATTTTTGGGTTATGTTTTTACAGATATTGTTTTAATAGACTCTTTAAAAAAAAGAGTAAATGATGAAGATAGAAAGAAAATAACAAAATATTTAGGAAGTACTACTTTCAAAATATTCCCTATTTCACTTTTAATAATTATTTTAACTGGTGGAATAATGCTTTCAAGTTACATAAACTCAAGCTTAGGTTTTCTTGAAATACCTTTACAGCAGGTTTTAATAATAAAAGTTATACTGGCTTTGATTATAGCTTTGGGAGTTTTATATAATATTTTTGTAAAGCTTACAAATAGAAAAAAGCACCCTTTTATGCAAAATCATTTTCATAAAGTTGTATTAGTTTTAGGATTTTTTATAGTAGTTTTAGCAAAATTGATGTTTATAGTTTGAGTTTGTAGTTAAATACTCTAGGGTAAAAAACTCTAGAGTATTTATATAATTAATTTGGTTTAATAGTTGATAACCCAACACTAAGCCATGATTGCATTCCACCTCTATACCACTTCATTTTCTCTTGCGGATAACCAATAGCTATAAGCTCTTTCATAGCCTCTGGACTTTGTCCACACCAAACAGCATTACAAAACATCAAAAGAGTTTTTGCATTTGTAAAATCATATTTGCCATCTTTTTCCTCTACTCCAAAAGTCTCTAAAGCCTCTTTAAACTCATCTGGATATTGAGATTTTTTTGTATATAAATATGGTACATTTACAGCACTTGCTATTGTTTCGTGGTTATACCAATTTTCAGTTCTACTATCTATTAAAAGTAGATTTTTATCTGTTTTTGCTTTTTCGATAAACTCTAAAACCTCTAACTCTCCATAAGTCTCTATTTTATCACTAGCTTTTATTGGAGAAATTTTTCCAAAATATGTTACAAAACTTCTTTTGCAATTTTCATTTACCGTTGGGGCTGCTTCATGAACTCCACCAAATACATCTTTTGGATCAAAAGCTACAGTTTCACACTCTTTTGGTTTTGCTTCTCTTTTTATAGTTGCTTTTTTACCATCTTCTAAAGTAACTTCAACACCTGTTGTTTGTAAATCAGCCGCAAAAATTGCACTTGCAACAGCTACGCTTCCTAAAAATATTTTAAACATAAACTCTCCTTGTTTTAAAATTAAATAGATTTTCATTTTATCAAAAACTTTTTAAAATGGCAAATTATTAGCTACTAAGCTATTTTTGGCTAGAATCTAGCCTATTTTAGTAACACAATTAGGATTTTTTATGAGCGAAAAATATGAACCAAACATTGTTGAAGACAATTTTTATAAAATTTGGGAAGATAGAGGATACTTTGAAATAGATGGGAACAAATATATTCAAGAACTAGATAAAAACGGCAAGGCAAAAACTTTTGCAATTATGATGCCACCACCAAATGTAACAGGAAGTTTACATATAGGTCATGCTCTTACATTTACTTTGCAAGATATTATTACAAGATATAAAAGAATGGATGGCTTTAAAACTCTTTGGCAACCAGGAACTGATCACGCTGGAATTGCAACTCAAAATGTTGTAGAAAAACAACTTTTAAAAGAGGGCA
>CAYQFC010000050.1:3620-7073 GCA_964416585.1 uncultured Aliarcobacter sp. | reverse complement strand
TTAGAGAATAATTTTGGACTTGATGGCAGATTTGTAAGAGGTAAAAGCTATTTTTCAAAAGGCTATGTAAAAAAATTTGGATTTATGGGTAATAGAGTATTTTCAAAGGTAAAAGGTACTTACTCAAATTATGACGTAGGTTTCAGTTTATATACAGATAAGCATAAGATAGAACAAATTATTTCATATTTTACAAATGATTTACATGCTCAAGCCTCAATACTAAATGGTGAAATAAGTGAAGATTTTTTTACCTGGTCAAGAGAAAAAGATATTGATCTTTGTCTAGATTTAAAAAGAACAGTTATAGATTTTAGATTTAAAGACATTCCTAACTATGAAGCTTATTGTGATTGCTATGATTTTTATGATAGTAATAGTCCTTGTAAACATATTTTAGCTCTTATGTTTGCTTTAGCTCAAGAAATTGATCACAATCCATTAATTCTTCTAAAACTAAATGGTATTGAACCTGAGATGATTTTAAACACTGAAGAACTTGATAACGAAGTTCCTTATCCAATTGACATATCATATTCAGAAGAGCAAAAAAATAAAAATATCAAACCAACTACTCATCCTATAGAAATACTTCATTATGAAGATATGTTACCTTTCTTTTTGTCCCTAATGCAATCAAATACTCCTTTTGCACCTATAGATTACAAAGAAGTCTTAAAAGAGTTTTATAAATTTAACTCTCAAAAATTATCACAAGTACTGACACCTATTCATGATGAAGATATAGCGAAAATTGAAAGAGTTTTTAAAGAGTCGAAAATCGAAATAGTTGCAGATAAAACACTAAGAAACAATAAAGCTATAATAAAACATCCTTTATTTAAACAAGAAGAAACCCTTTATAAGCTTTTAGAACCATATATAATTGATTCAAATTCTCTTGGTTGTAGCATAAGTATTTTAAATTTCACAAGACTTTTTTTATCATTCAAAAGTGATAATGGTGGTGCATATTATAGATATTTTTATCAACTTTGTCGTATTGGTTATTTGCTTTTGAATTCAAATGGCTTTTTACCTTCGGTTATCAAAGAGAAATCAAAAAGTAGATTTTTTATAGCTTGGATACCTTTTTTAAGTTCGACACTAAATGAACAGTTTGAAATAATGAAAGAAAATATGATAAGTTGTGTTAGACACTCTCAAAAAGGTCCTTTTTTTGAATCTATCTGTGGTTCTAAAATGTTTTTAGCATCTTTATTTAGTGATTATGTTTTTAGCTTAGATTTTATGCATAAAAGAATGCAAAAAAACCCACCTGAAATTTCTCTCTCATTTTTTAAAGGTAACTCATATACGCAAAAAGGTGCTGGAAAACACAATACTGATAAAGCAGTTGCAAATGCATTTTCTATCTTTATGCTTAGTAAAAATATTTATACACTTGAAGCTGAGTTAAAATTAGACAAAAACAACTCTTATAATATTTCATTTTATACCCATAAAGATGGCGAAAAAGAGTTATTTTGTGATGAGATAAAAAAAGACAATTCAAAAGAGTTATTAAAATTAATTTCACCAATTACTCTATACCTACCACAGATAAAAACACTTTTTGCTAAAAAAGAATTAACTCTGTCAAAAGAAGAGTTTGAAGAGTTTATTTTAAAAAATGCTTCTATATTAAACTCTTTAGGCGTTCGTATAACTTTACCTAGAGAGTTACATAATCTTTTAAAACCAAAATTAGCTATTAGTGCCAAATCAAATGCACCTATAAACTCTTTTTTAAATCTAAGTTCTATTTTAGAATATGACTGGACTATAGCAATTGGTGAGCATAACTTAAGTATTGAAGAATTTAAAGCTTTGGTAAAAGAGCAAGGTTCTTTAATTGAATATAAAAATAATTTTATACTTATAGATCCAAATGAAATTAACTCACTTTTTTTAAAAGCTTCAAAAAAACCTAAACTATCTTCTTTAGAATTTTTAAGAGAAAAATTTGCAAATAATCTCTTTTTTGATAAGAATCTAGAAGAGTTTTTTAATAATTTATTTAAACCTCATAGTGTAAAAATACCGAAAAATCTAAACTCAAATTTAAGAGAATATCAAAAAAGAGGTTTTGAGTGGGGAGTGTCTAATCTTTTAAATGGTTTTGGTGTTATATTAGCTGATGATATGGGTCTTGGTAAAACTATACAAACAATTTCTATAATATTATATTTATATGAAAATAAACATGCAAAAAATAAAAGTTTAATAGTAGTACCTACATCTTTACTAAATAATTGGCAAGTTGAATTATCTAAATTTGCTCCAACATTAAATTATATGTTATATTATGGACAAAATAGAGTTTTAAAAGATACTCAATTAGTTATTACAACATATGATACACTAAAAAGAGATGAGACTTTAAAAAGTGAGAAATTCGATGTTATAGTGATTGATGAAGCTCAAAAGATTAAAAATTCAAAAACACAAGCAGCATTGAGCGTAAAATCAATAAAAGCCAAATATAAAATAGCTCTAAGTGGTACTCCTGTTGAAAATTCTTTAACTGAACTTTGGAGCATCTTTGATTTTACATTAAAAGGTTATTTAGGAGAAATTTCTCAATTTATCAACTACTATGCAAAACCTATAGAGATAGAAAAAAATGTAGCTGTTGCCGAAAATTTACAAAAAATTACATCTCCATTTATGATAAGAAGATTAAAGAGTGATAAAAATATAATAAATGATCTTCCTGATAAAATAATAATAGATGAATATGCCTCTATGATGCCAAAACAAGCTGCTTTATATCAAAATATTGTAGATACTACTTTAGAAAAACTCAAAAATAGTGAGTTAAAAGAGAGATCTGGACTTGTATTTAAACTTATTACTGAGCTAAAACAGATTTGTAATCATCCTAAGAATTTTGACAAGATATCTGATGCTCAATCTGAATTAAGTGGTAAAACTGCAATGCTACTAGAACTACTTGAACCTATTATTTCTCGTGGTGAAAAAGTTCTTATATTTACTCAATATGTTCAAATGGCACAAATACTATTTGAAATTATTGAAAAAGAGCTTTTAATTGAACCACTAATTTTAGATGGTAGCTTAAGTAAAAAAGCCAGAGAAGAGGTAGTATCTAAATTTGAAACTACAAATGAGTACCCTATTTTCATATTGTCTTTAAAAGCAGGTGGAGTTGGACTTAATTTAACAAGCGCTTCAAACGTTATTCATTATGATTTATGGTTTAATCCAGCTGTTGAAAATCAAGCAACTGATAGGGCATTTAGGATAGGCCAAAAAAGGAATGTTTTTGTATATAGATTTATTACAAAAAATAGCTTTGAAGAAAAAATTGATAACATGATAAAATCTAAATTAGCTTTAGGCGAAATGAGCGTTGCTGTTGGAGAAAAAAATATAGCAAATATGAGTGATGAAGAAATTAAAAATCTAATGAAGACAGATTTTTAATTT
>CAYQFC010000050.1:0-3520 GCA_964416585.1 uncultured Aliarcobacter sp. | reverse complement strand
AAGCTTCTTGAAGCTTTATCAACAAGGTTAAAAATATTATCAATCTCATTTTTTATATCTTTTCTTTTATGCCCTTCAACTTTTATGAATTCTATATTTAATTTGCTTGTTTTATCAAAAAATTCTATATACAAGTCATAATTAGATAACATTTTTCCACTAGTAGTATGATAACTATTATTTTGCAGTTTCTCTTTTCTATTTTTTAGAGAGATTATATTTTGACAATCTGTATAAACTTCGATAAAAATATTTGAAATATCTTTTTCTTCTTTTAGTATTTCATCTAAAGCCCAAAGAAATGATTGTAGTTCTAGTCTTGTTGAACTAGTGTTTTCAAATCTTTTATGTTTTATACTATTTTGTAAAACTTCTAAAGGTGTATTTAGACTATTTTTTAGTAAAAATGCTGCAAAACCTATCTTTTTTTGAGGATTCACACTTGAATCAGTAAAAAGTTGTATTTTTTTCATAATTTTATAGTAGACTTTTTATAAGAATTGATTGTAGCTTAATTTTAATATACTTATTCAAATTCTATTACTGTAGGTTCATTTGCAACTTTATTGATAAATCTAGCCGATTTTCCTTCAAAAGAAACTTTTGCAACCCCTACTCTACCATCTCTATTTTTCAGTACCAAAATTTCAGCATCTTCTATAGCACCATTATTAAACATTGAAGGTTTATCTTTCTCTTTTTTATAGTAAGAATCTCTATAAAGTCCTAAAACGATATCTGCATCTTCTTCTATATTTCCAGAATTCTTCAAATCACTTAACATAGGTCTTTTATTTTCTCTAGATTCTAATGATCTATTTAATTGTTGAAGTAAAAAAACTCTGATACCATAATCTCTTGCTATTTTCTTTAACATTGCACTAATATGCCCTATTTCTATATCTTCTCTGGTTTTACCAAGTAATTGTATTTTTCCAGTATGATCAACAAAAATATTTTTAATATTAGGATTTCTTCTTAGTGTTGCTTTTATTCTATTTTGAAGCTCTAAAACTGTCGGATAGGCTTTGTCATGAATAATTAAATCAGAATTTTCAAAAAAATCTATAGCTTGATTAAATTTATTAATATCTTTAACTAATCCCTTTTTTAAATCTGTTAAACTCTCACCAGACATTGATGCTATTAATCTACTTACAATCTTCTTTCTAGGCATTTCTAAAGATTCTATCAACACTCCATTTTTCTCTTTTAAAGCTTGAGTTGCTATTGTTGAAATAATACTTGTTTTACCCATAGAAGGTCTTGCTGCAATAATAATTAAGTCTCCATCCTCAAAAGCGCCTAAAATATTATCTAAAGCATCTAATCCACTACTTTGACCCAAAATTTTCGCTCCATTTTCTGAAGCTTTTTTCATATCAGCTTTTATCTCTTTTATCGTATCTTTTATAGAGGGTGTTCTTTGTAATGTTTCATTTTCAATATTTTCAATATTTATTTGAATATTTGAAATAATATCTTGACTATTTTTTTCATTACTAATATTAAATACAATATTTTTAGATAGTTGATCTAATTTTCTAAGTTTTGAGCTCTCTTTTAACTCAAAAGCATAAGCTTGAGGCTCTGTAATTGGCTTTGAACTCACTATATCAATTAAAATATTTTCGTTAAAATTATCTTTTGGAACCCTATTTTTAATAAATTCTTCATCTATTGGTAAACCCTCTTCCTGAAGATTCAACATTACTTCATAAATGTCTTGATGTGCTTTTAAATAAAAATCATCTTTTTTTAGAATTAAAGATATTTCAAAAATTTGTTCATAATCAAAAATAATAGAACTTAGAATTAATCTTTCAATATTTAATATATTTATAAAGTCCAAAATATTTTCCCCTTACTTTTTATTCGTTATGTGACGAGTAATTTTTTTCAATACTGTTTTCTTCTATAAAAAGTTTAATTTGTTCAAAAGTTAAGAGAGTTTTTGATTTTTCAACATCTTGTGTTGGATCTTCTAAATTATTTATATGAAGTCTATACTTAGTAATTCCCTTATTATCAGTTTCTTCTTTTATGTCTGTAACTATATATTTAATACTCTCTTTATTACCAAAAGAGTCATTTTTTGTAATGTATATAATTTTATTTATGAATTGCTCAACTTCATTAACAGGGGCATTTATAGTAATTTGCCCTATTTTATTTTTATTTTTATATAAATATCGCCAAATTTCTAAGCTCTCTTCTTTTGTAATAATTTTTCCAACCGAAGTATCAAATAAATATCCACTATCTTCATCTATTTTGATTATTACATCTTCATCAAAACCTGGCATATTATTACCAATATTTTTACCTCTGAATTTTTCTACAACTTTTGATTTAAATGCTCTAAAATCTTTTATTGCGCTTAATCTTTCAATTTCATCTAATTCATTATCTTTATTGTCTTCAATAAAATCTTTTGGGAATAGTTTTTTTAATTGTTCTTCTAATTTTTCTTTACTCTCATTAACAATATTTGTTTTGTTATTAGAATATTGCTCTTTTAAAACAATTACATGGTTTTCTAAATCTACTTCTTCTATAAGATAGTATTTACCTAAATATTTACACTCTTTACCATATAAATAATTATAAGCTCTACTTTCACTAATAGTACCTTCTAATAAAATATCACTATTAATTCTTGTTATATGAAATATAATATATTCAACTTTAGGCCCTACTTTTTCTTCTGAATACTTTAAATATAGAGTATTTGAACTAGTATTAATCTCATCAATAATAACTTCAATAACATCTTTTTTAAAGTTAGTATATCTCATGTATTTGTTTTGGAGGTCTAAAATATCTTTTATAGTATCAACTTTTAATTTAATAACATTCAAAGAATTTGATTTGATATATTCATATAATTTTAAAGTATGTTTATATTTAAAGTTAACAATGTCTATCAAATCATACATAAAGAAATTTTTCTTTAAATTAATTAAATATTCACTCATATCATCATTGAAATTAATCAATATTTTCTTTGAATACTTATCAAATTTAAAATCATTTCGTATAAGCCCTACTTCTCTAAAACTATCTTCTTCTTCGAATGTTATATAAATATTAGCTAATCTCTTTAATGATTTTTTTGTTTCACTATATAAATGCTTTTCATTTATATTCAAATGTCTTATTTCATCTGTTGTTATTTCATAAAAATCTTGAAATAGTGAGTCTTTACTATCTACTTTTGATATTATTAATTTGAAAATTTTTAAATCATTTACTGTAAAAGGTGTAACATCCCCTTTTATAAACTTATTTAATTGAACAACTTTTCTATTTTTAAACAGTCTTTTTTGCTCTTCTGCTATTAGCTGTTGTTTTGTCATTAAAACATCTTTTTTCATATCTTCTCATTTTTTCAAAAAGTTCTTGTATCTTATCATATGTAACTTAAATTTCTCAAAAGTTATGTTAAAAATATAAATATTTCTCAAAAAACTAGTTTTTATGTTTACTCTTCTCATTTTATATGCTATAGCTACAATTT
>CAYQFC010000049.1:0-7146 GCA_964416585.1 uncultured Aliarcobacter sp. | reverse complement strand
TTAAATATGGGAGCAACTCCTAAAATATTTTGGACAGGACCAAATGTAGTTATTGGGGGATTACTTTTTGGATTTGGAATAGTAATTGCAGGTGGTTGTGAGTGTGGATGGATGTATAGAGCAGTTGAAGGACAAGTTCATTTTGCAATTGTTGGAGTTGGAAATATTATAGGTGCTACACTATTAGCTTTTGTTTGGGATGATATTTCTGAACCACTTGCAACTTCTTGGCCAAAAATAAATCTACTAGAAAATTTTGGAAACTATGGTGGATTAATAGCAAACTATGGATTACTTTTACTATTTTTTATAGTAATTTTGCTTTTAGAGAAAAAGTATTTAAAAAAATCAAGAAATAGATAGGAGAAAAGATGGAAAATAAAGAGATAATCCCAGATTATAGAATAGATATGCAAGGAGAACCTTGTCCATATCCTGCAATAAATACTCTTGAAGCCATGAAAGAGTTAAATATTGGTGAGATTTTAGAAATTATTAGTGATTGCCCACAAAGTATAAACAATATTCCAATAGATGCAAAAAATCATGGTTATAAAGTACTTTTAATAGATAGCGATGGTCCAACTATTAGGTATATTTTGCAAAAATAGATAAATTACAAATTTTCATCCTTAAATATAAATACTAATTTATATTCTGATATAATTTTTTACATTATATTTAAGGAGAACAAAATGGGATTACTTTCATTCGCAATTGATGCAGGAAAAAAACTTTTAGGTTTAGGAGATGATGCTTCTAGCGTAAAAAAAGAGATTTTAGAAAATAGTGCTTCAATGCCTATTGAAAATCTTGATGTTAAAGTTGAAGGCGATAAAATTATCTTAAGTGGTGATGCAAGTCCTGAGGATAAAGCAAAAGCTGCTTTAATTGCTGGAAATATCAAGGGAATTAAAGAGGTTGTTTTTGAAGGAACACAAGAAGATGATCAATATTATGAGATAAAATCTGGTGATAATCTATCTAAAATTTCAAAACAATTTTATGGAGACCCAAATAAATACAATAAAATCTTTGAAGCAAACAAAGAGGTTATTAAAGATCCAAATCTTATCTATCCAGGTCAAAAAATTAGAATTCCTAAAATCTAATTTCTTCTATAAATGTGGGGTTTCTCCGCATTTAACTAATCTTAAATTTCTATTTTTGTATAATCAGCACTAAATTTTTTACAAAGGTATATATATGATAAATTTAATAAACAAAAAAGAGAACATCTTTGAAGATGGTATAGCTTTTGTAGAGAATTGGGATTTCAGTTGTGCAAACTTAAATGAAGAGAATAGAATAAGAGCTATTACTCAAGTTGCAAGTATTTGTTACCAAAACCCAAAAGCTTTGGGAAGTGAAAGTCTATACAATAGGCTTATGGCTGAAAGTATGGGTCTACCTAGTTCAAGCTTTGAGTTTGTGCCAGTGCTACTTGATTATGAAAATCCAAAACATAAAGAGATTTTAAAATTAGAGTATTCAAATTGTAAAAAATTTGGTGAAATCTTAGATGATAGATATTTACTTACAAATTATAGAGCTTTGGTTTATGATTATGAAAATAGTAAAGATAGCTTTAGTTTTGATATTAGAACTATTTTTAATAGTGAAGAAGAGTGTAAAATTATAAAAGACTACTTCAAAGTATTTTTATACAAAGTTGATTTACCAACAAGAAGTCAAATGGTAAGACATAGGTGTTCTTGGCAAGAGTTAAGCCGTAGATATGTAAGCGGAAAGAAAATGCCTTTTGAGTTCTATGTTAGTCCTAAGCTAAAAGAAAACCAAAAAGTAGAAGATTTAATCAAACAAAGTACAGATTTATATTTTGAACTACTTGAAAACGGTGTTAAACCTCAAGAAGCAAGAAGAGTAATTCCGCAAATGGGATATACTCAAATATGGGCTGCTTTTATGCCTAAACATCTTGATAACTATTTTAAATTAAGACTAGATGAATCAGCTCAATGGGAGATTAGACAAACAGCAATTGCAATGCAAGAGCTTCTTAGATGAGTGCATTTGAGATTGCCGATATTATAGGAATTATCTCATTTGCGATTAGTGGATTTTTAATAGGAGTTCACTGTCGTTTGGATATTTTAGGAGTTTTTATTAGTGCCTTTTTAACTGCTTTTGGTGGCGGAATGATAAGAGATGTTTTAGCAGATAGAACTCCATATGTATTTACTTCAAATCTACCACTTAGCCTTGTAATTGCAACAGTTTTAATAGCAATTTTATTTAAACTTCACAAAATCACAAATCTTGAAGGAAAATGGGCATTTATAATCTCAGATGCAATTGGCCTTTCATCTTTTGCAATAACTGGCTCAATAATCGCAATAGAAAGCGGTTTTAACTTTTTAAGTGTGATAATGTTGGCATTTATAACGGCAGTTGGTGGAGGAACTATAAGAGATGTGCTTATAAATCGTATGCCATTTATTTTGGTTTCAGAGTTTTATGCAACAGTTGCTTTGATTATTGGCTCTATTGTATATATTTTAGAGATTTTTGAACAAAGAAATCTTATATCGCTTATTATTGTTTTTGCTTTTGGAGTTCTTTTAAGAGTTTTTGCTTACTACAAAAAGTGGCATTTGCCAACTTTAATAAAATAATCATAAATATAATTTATATATTGTAGAATTTCACTTATCAAATAATATAAGGAGTTATTATGACAAATAGTTTAACTGTTGTAGAAAAAGAGCTTGTGGAAAAATCTTTTCAAGAGGTAAAAGATTTTAGACAATTAGGCGAAACAATTACAGCACCAATTGATTCAATTATAGATGAAACTACAAAGATTATTGAAAATGACCCAATTATGGATGTTTCAAAAACTCTTCAAGATATGAACAAAAAGATGAATGAAGTTTATAGTGAAATTATCGATAACGATAGTGGTGTTATGAAATTTTTTAAAGCACTTCCAGTCTTAGGAAATGTTGCAAAATATCTTGATGAAAAATGGGATGAACAAAGCTTTAATCTTCAATCAATAAATGGACAAATTTCTACAATTTTTAGTGGATTTGATCAATCTTATAGCTCTTTAAATACTTCAATAGATATGCAAGATAATTTTCTTGAAGGAATTGAACAAAATTTAGGAAAAGTTGTAAGTTATAAAGAGTATTTGGATGTAAAGTTAGCAGATTTTAAAGAGCAACAAGCTTCAAATCAAGATGATAAAATTGCTCTATTTATAAAAAGTATAGAGTTTTTCCAAACAAATTTGGTTGTTTTAATTGGAAATTTAGAGATGGCAAAAAAAAGATTACTTGTAAGACTTGATTCTGCTAGAAAACTATCACTTTCGATGAATGCTTCAAAACCAATATTTAAAACCCTACTTTCAACTGCTGTTATTGAGATTTCAGGACAAAAAGCAATAGATGCTTCAATGGCAACAATTGAAGCGATGAGCAAAACAATAGATAAAATGTCTTCAACACTAACAGATGAAGCGATAAAAAGCAATAAAAAAGCAGAAGAGTTATCTTCAAAACCTATCTTATCTTTAAATGTTTTTGTTGAAAATGTTAGTAAATTAAAAAATCACTTTGAAGAGATAGAAAATTATAGAGCTCAAGTTGCAATTGAGGCAAAAAAAGAGCAAGAAGATTTTGATAATGCTAGAAAAAGCCTTTCAAGTATTAAGCTTCTTACAAAAGAGCAGACAAAAGAGCTAGAAAATATTTTAAATAAACAGTAATGAAAAAAGAGTATATAAACGAAAATATAAAAAAAGAGGTTCTAGAAAAGGGATTTAGTATATATAACTATATCTCTTTGAAAGAGCTTCTTTTTACAATAAATAAAGATTATTTAGATGCTATTTTAAAGCTAAATAGCTTACTATTTGTTCTTTTTTTAGTTTTTTCCTACATATCTTTTGAATCTGGAGATTTCTCCATTTTAATTGGATTTTTATTTGCCACTTATGGTTTTATTTTTATATATTTAGTAGCAAAACTATTTTATCGAACATCAAAATTTTCACAAATTACAAATATTTTATATACAAAAAAAGGTCTTATTATCTCAAATAAAATATTTCACTATGAAGATGATTATGAGTTAAAAGAGCTTCTACTTTCTTATGAAAAACTATTTGATGAGTATTTATCAAAACCCTCAAGATTATCAGAAAATATTGAGTATATGAAGAAAAATCTTATTGAAAAGTTTTCAAATCATTTTGATCAAGTTTCAAAAATAAAAGACAAGAATTCAGGTTATTTGCTAATTATCCTTCTAATTTATAGTATATCAAGCTTTATTTTCTACTATTTGGGATTTGTTTTGGGATTTCTATTTTTTCTTATATTCTCATTTTTTATAAATATATATTTTAGATTTAATAAATCTATTGAGATAAAAATAAAAGAAAATATGAGTTTTATTGATGATAAAATAAAAAACCTAAACAATATTTATGAAGATTTAAAAGCTAAAATTGATACTTTTAAAGATGGTGAAATATCAAATCTCTCAAAAAAAATGGATAGCGAACTAAACTCTTTTTACCTAAATATAAATACTATTTTAAAAAATAAAGATATTTTAAAAACAATTATAAGTGAATCTATCTACAAAGATTTTATTGATTTTGCACATCTTGCAAACTATATAAAAGAGCAATTTAACAAGCCTTTGATTGATATGATTACACTTTTAGAAGATTATGAAAGATCTATAAATAGACAAATAAATAGTATAAAAAGTGAATTAAATAGCAATATTATAGAATCTTATCAACTAGAACAAAAATTAATTAATCTTGAATTAATTGCAAAAAACATATCAATTAATCTAAAAAAACTGCACAATAGTGTGCAATAAAAATAATATTTAATCTTTTGTTTACTTTAAATAGATACAATTGCGAAAATTTTTTAAGGATAAAATATGATAAAAAAACTTTTATTAACAACATTTTTAGTTTTAGGTTTAAATGCTGCTCCATTAGCTGTTGATAGCGAAATTGCTAATTTACAAATCAAAGATCAGCACGAAGCACTAAAAACTATCGATTCAAGTGTAAAAACAATTCTTTTTGCAAGTGATAAAAAAACAAGTGATATGTTAAGAGATTATCTTTTGCCATTAAGTGAAAAAGAGAATGTTTTAGAGAAAAATGCTGCTGTTTATGTGGCTGATATATCTGGAATGCCTAGTTTAATATCTAAATTTATAGCTCTTCCAAAGATGAAAAAATACCCTTTTTCTATTCTTTTACTAGATGATACAAACAAAGATAATTTTACTAAAGAAGATGGAAAAATTATTGTTTACTCACTAGAAGCTGGAAAAGTTACTAAAATAGAGAAAATATCTACAAACGAAGAGTTAGCAAATATTATAAAATAATTTTAGAAGCAAATTTTTATTTGCTTCTATTCTCTTTCAAATTCACTTAAAATCTCACTATTTTTTGAAAACACCTTATATAAAACTCCTTTATAGCTAAACCCTAAATAGTTTGCATGAAGCCAAAGCCTATGGGATTTTGTTACTTTTACTCTATCTTCTTTACTTAATGTTTTATTCAAATAATCTTCTGCATTAATATCATCAATTCCATAAATCGGCTCTCCCAAAATTGTATGCCCTATTGAGTATAAATGGACTCTTATTTGATGTTGTCTTCCTGTTAATGGAATTGCTTCAATAAGAGTTAAATCTCTTTTTTCATTATATTTAAGTGGTTTTATAATTGTGCAAGACTCTTTTCCACCCTCATCAACCTCGCAAACTTTCATTCTTACACCTATTAATTTTCCCTCTTTATCAATAGCTTTATTGATTTCTAACTCTTCTTCTATTTTTCCATTTACTATTGCTAAATACGATTTTTTATAGAGTTTTTCTTGAAACATATCTTTTAACTCAATTTCACTTTTTTTATTTTTTCCTACAATTACAAGTCCACTAGTTTCAGCATCAATTCTATGAATTAAATTTGCATCTTCTCCAAAATGAAATCTTATCTCATCAAGAAGCGAATATTGTGTATGTTTTGAAATTGGATGAACCATCAAATGTGTTGGCTTATCAAAAATTGCAAAATCTTTAAACTCCAAAAGTGGTTTCAAACCTCTTGTTTGTCCTTCAAAAACTCCTAAAAAAACTCTTTTACAATCTATTATTTCACCCGCTGTAAAAGCACTCATATCTTCTTTAAAAACTCTTCCTTTGGATATTAGTTTTTGAGCCATTTTTGGGCTTAATTCAAGTTCATCTTCAAGAAAAAACTGGACCTTTTTATCTAATACTGCTTCATACTCTTTAAGAACAAATGGCAAATTAATCTTCCTAATTTTAAGTTCATAATGGATACAATAACCATTAATTTTATTTAAATAATAGTATAAAAAATATAGAAATATGATTAGAAGGATTTTTAATGGTTGAAAGATATGCAAGAAGAGAGATGAGTGAAAAATGGACTCAAGAAGCTAGATATGCTGCTTGGCTTGAAGTTGAAAAAGCAGCCGTAAAAGCTTGGAATAAACTGGGTCTTATTCCTGATGAAGATTGTGAAAAAATAGTAAAAAATGCAAAATTTTCGGTTGAGCGAATTGAAGAGATTGAAGCCATTACAAAACACGATTTGATAGCATTTAACACAAGTGTTAGTGAAAGTTTAGGAGAAGAGTCAAGATGGTTTCACTATGGAATGACAAGCTCAGATGCTGTTGATACAGGTGTTGCACTACAAATGAGAGACTCTTTAGAGATTATTATTGAAGATGTAAAAATGCTTCTTGAAAGTATCGAAAAAAGAGCAAATGAACATAAATATACTTTAATGGTTGGAAGAAGCCATGGAATTCACGGTGAACCAATAACATTTGGTCTTACTTTAGCTGTTTGGTATGATGAAGTTAAAAGACATCTAAAAAATCTTGAAGAGACTATGGATGTTATTGCTGTTGGGCAAATAAGTGGGGCTATGGGAAATTTTGCCCATGCACCACTTGAGCTTGAAGAGTATGCGATGGCAGAACTTGGACTTAAACCAGAACCTTGTTCTAATCAAGTTATTCACAGAGATAGATATGCAAGATTGGCAACTACACTTGCTCTTTTAGCTTCAAGTGTTGAAAAATTTGCTGTTCA
>CAYQFC010000048.1:0-7256 GCA_964416585.1 uncultured Aliarcobacter sp. | reverse complement strand
ATGGAAAAAATTGCAAGTGAAACATTTAAAAATATAAAAAGAAAAAAGGCTCTTAGATTTGAAGAGTCAAAATCTCTTTTTGGAGATAAAATAGAAAAATTTGAATATGAAACTTTTTGGATTGATAGTGATGCTGTTTATAAAGCTCTATTCTATGACGACCAAACGGTTGATAAAATGTTTAAAAGGTCAATGAAACTTCTAAAAAATGTAGAACTCGACACAGATGAAGCTTTTAGAGATGTTTATAGATTAATTAAAAATGATGTTGTTAAGTGGCAAGAACCTTATGAACTTATTAGAAAACAAAGAGAAATTGCAAGTGATATTGAGTTTTCAAACACAAGACATTTTGCCGCAAAAGTTTATGAGAATGTTTTAAGAGCTTTTCATAAAGCAATTTTAGAAAATATTTCAGCTTTAAGAAAGAAATTTGCATATTTCAACGGTGCTTTATCATACTCATATATCCAAACAACTCAAGCAACAATTGCACACTTTGAACAACAAATTAGTGAAAGTGAAGAGCTTTACAAAAAAGAGCCTAGTAGGTTTTCTATTTCACACCCAAGAGAAGATGAGATTGTTGCAAAACTAAAAGCAAATTTTGGTTTTGAGAAAATTGAAGATTTTCTAACTTCAAAAAGAAACTATCTTTTTAAGATTATAAAATACTCAAAAGAGCAATATTTAGAGATAAATAGAGATAGAATAGAGTTTGTAAAAGATAAAAAAGAGCAATATTTACAAAAAATTAAAGATTTAGAGAAAATAAAAGAGGAGATTTAAAATGAATATAGTGATTTTAGATAGAAAAACTTTGGGATTTGATATAGATACTAATATTTTTTCAAAATTTGGAAAAATAATATCTTATGATACAACAAAAGAAGATGAGACAAAAGAGAGAATAAAAAGTGCTGATATAGTACTTACAAACAAGGTTTATGTAGGAAAAAATGAGTTAGAAAACTCAAAAGTAAAACTTATTTGCATAACAGCAACAGGTACAAATAATGTAGATTTAGAGTATTCAAAAGCTTCAAATATTATAGTTAAAAATGTAGCTGGGTATTCAACATCAAGTGTTGTACAACTAGCTTTTTCTATGATTTTTTATTTTGTTCAAAAGCTAAACTACTATAAAAATTATGTGGACGATGGAAACTGGCAAAAAAGTGATACTTTTACACATATAGATGAGCCTTTTTTTGAACTTGATAATAAAAGAGTAGGAGTTATTGGACTTGGAGAAATAGGAAAAAACTTTGCAAAAAAAGCAAAGGCTTTTGATTGTGAGATTGTTTACTACTCTACAAGTGGGCAAAATAGTTCAAGTGATTATAAGAGTTTAAGCCTTGAAAAGCTTCTAAAAACAAGCGATATTATCTCTATTCACGCTCCTTTAAATGATAAAACAAAAAATTTATTAAGCTATAAAGAGCTAAGTTTATTAAAAGATGGGGCAATTTTATTAAATTTAGGTCGTGGTGGAATTATAAATGAGTCTGATTTAGCAAAAATTTTAGATGAAAAAGATATTTTTTGTGGACTAGATGTAGTAACAAAAGAGCCAATAGAAGCTTCAAATCCACTTCTTTCTATCAAAAACAAACAAAGACTTCTATTAACTCCACATATTGCTTGGGCTAGTGTAGAAGCTAGAAAAAGATTAATAGAAAAAGTTGCACTTAATATAGAAGAGTTTTTAAAAGAGGTTTAATCCTCTTTTAGAATTTTAATTAAGATTTTTTAAGATATTGAGTAAGAATTACTATTTTTACTCCATTTACTCTACCTTCTATATGCTCAGGATTTGATGTAAGTGAAATATTTCTCACAGCAGTTCCTCTTTTTGCAGTAAATCCAGCACCTTTAACATCTAAATCTTTGATTATTGTTACAGTATCTCCAGCACTTAAAACCACTCCATTACAATCTTTATGAATAACTCCTGCATCAATTTGTGCAATTCCAGCTTCTGCCCAAACTTTTTCACTCTCTTCAAGATAAATCATATCTAGCAAATCTTGGTTTCCAAGTTTTTTTAGCATTCTATATGATAAAACTTTTACACTAGGAAACTCACTCCACATAGAATCACTCAAACAAAACCAGTGATTTTCATCCAAAAAGCTATCATCTTCAAATTGTGTTCTACATTTACTACATAAAAGTGCTGATTGTGAAGCTGTTTTATCACTTGGACTCACCTCAAAAACTGTTAAATCTTGTGTTGATTTACAAAGTTCACAAGATGAATTACTTCTTTCTAAAAGTTCTTGTTCAATACTCATAAAATTACCTCATTTTTAAAATAAGTTTGATTATACCACAATAAACAAAAAGCAAAATTTGTCAATAATAATTGACCAAAATCATAAATCTTACAAAAAAAATATATTAAAATTTAAATAAGAGGTAGAAATAATGAAATTTTTTTATAGACAATTCCAAAAAATAAACTCAGAAGCATTAGATAAATCAAATATGTTTTGGTCTTGGATTGGTTCAATGTTGGGCATTCTTGCAATAATATATTTCCATAAAAACTTTTTAGATGATGAGAACTTAGTTTTAGTTTTAAGCTCTTTTGGAGCAAGTGCTGTTTTAATATATGGAGCTGTAAACTCTCCTTTGGCACAACCAAAAAATTTAATTGGTGGACATATAATATCTGCAATTGTTGGAGTTATTAGCTATAAAATTTTTGAACCAAATCTTTTTATAGCTGCAGCTTTTGCTGTTTCAACATCAATTTTATTAATGCAAATTACTCTTACCCTGCACCCACCAGGTGGAGCAACTGCCCTAATTTCCGTAATTGGAAATGAACAAATACATAATTTAGGATTTTTTTATGTTTTAGTACCTGTTTTTAGTGGAGCTGTAATTCTATTTTTAATAGCATTTGTAATAAATAATATTCCAAAAAATAGAGCATATCCGCAAAGCTATAAAGATTTTTTAAAAAAACACTACAAAAGACACAAAAGAAAAAGCTTAAAAAGTATAAAAAAAGGTGCAAAATAGTTTATAAAAGTATAACTTTTACTCTACTAGCCCCTTTGTTATCAATAAAATCTTGGATAATTTTTGCTAACTCTACAACATCACTATTTCTCATTCTAATACAACCAGCACTCTCTTTAGTACCTATTGATTTTTCATTTAAAGTACCGTGAATACGATATGTTTGCTTCCCATCAACAATATGAGTAAGGTTTATTTTTGCTGCTCCCATGTAGTTATATTTGTGATTTGCAGGAATCATATTTGGCAGATTTATCCCTTTTTTTGCAAAATTTCTTTTCGTATCTTGGGTTGGATACCAAACGGGATTTAAAGAAACTGACGAAACTCTTCCCGTTCCAAGTGGTTTTTTAACCCCCTCTTTTGCTGTTGAAACTGTATAATTCTTTAAGTTCTGCTCTTTTTTTCCAAATATTGATTTTAGAGTTAAGCTATTTGTTCTTGAATCAACTTCAATAATAAGCTCTTCGTAATCTTGTAAACTCTTATTTACTGCTTCATGTTTTATTGAATCTCCCATATTTAAGGCTTTTAATAAGGCATTTGAATCCTTGTTTTTCTCTTCACTTGCTTCAAACTCTTTAAAAGCTGTATCCCTTAACTCTTCTATATCATTTTGAGTTATTTTTTCTTCAATAATTTGTTTGTTTTGAAGCATATTTTCAATTTTATTTTCAAGCTTATTTTGAATTTTTGGTACAATAATTGCTTCATTTTGCATTATTTTTTCTTCTATTTTGCTTGTTGATTTCTCTTTTACTTCAATATTTTTTATACTATTTTTAGCTTTTTCTTCTTGTTTTTCTATATCTCTTTCTACTTTTTTTTCTATATTTTTATTAGCCATTTTATCTTTTTGTTTTGGAAAATAATCATAACTTACAAACTCCAACTCATCATAAGATGGCATAGATGAAACAAGTGGAAACTCTTCATTTGAGTATAAAAAAGTGCAAATAGCAAAAATTAAAATTGTTTTTTTCATAATCTATCTTTAGTTTTTCTTTTATTTTACCTATTATTTCTTTTAAATCACAAATATAAAAACCCTTTATCTTAAGTATTAGAATTTTATGTTAATATTTTGGCAAAAAATTATTATATATAAGGAAAATTATGATTTTAAACGCAGATTCATTAAAAATCAGTCAAAATCTTCAATCAAACTGCAATACAAACTCAAAATTTATGACACTTTTAACTATTCCTGTTTTGTTATATTTATTAGTTATTTTATGCTTTGTTGGTGTTTTACCACTAAAATTAGAGATTCATAGTCTTATTTTAATTGGTTTTATTCTTTTAATTTATATTTTCTTTGTAAAACACAATGCTTTTTATGTTGCTTGTAAATTTAAGACTTTATATCATGATGTTGATGTAAATCTAAAAGATTATGCAAATAAAAATCAACTTACAATTGGCGATACAACAAAAGCAAATGGAAATGTTGATGATTTCTTGCAAGACTATACAAGCAACTTAAGAAATAGCAACTTTTCAAGTATTGCAAGTGGAATTTTCCCAACTTTAGGAATTTTAGGAACTTTTATATCAATTGCTCTTTCTATGCCTGATTTTACTCAAGATGCTTCAAATGCTCTTGAAAGCGAAATTACTAAACTTTTAAGTGGAGTTGGAACAGCTTTTTATGTATCTATTTATGGAATATTTTTATCTATTTGGTGGACTTTTTTTGAGAAGTTTGGAATGAGTAAGTTTCAGCAAATATCATACAAAATCAAAGAAGATACAAAATCTCTATTTTGGACAAAACTTGATATTGAGTCAATTCATCTAAAAAGTAATCTTGATAATTTCTCAAAAATGAGAGAAATTTTTTCAGAATTAACTTCAAGTAATATTTTAGAATCAATAAATACTTCAATTGAAAAAAGATTTCAAAATCTTGAGAATTTACTTGAAAAAGAGCTTTTATTATCTTCAAAAATTGATGTAAATATTGAAAATAGCGAAAGGCTAGTTATTGCTTTAAATAGTGTTTCAAACTCTATTTCAAATATTATCTCAAATTTTGAAAAACAAAAAGATAGATATACTTTTGTAACTGAAGAGTTAAACTTAAATATTATTAAATTAAATACTCATATGAACAATTTAAGTTCTGATAATCTAAAAGCGATATATTCAAACATTATTCAAAGCATTGAAACAATGAAAGCTGATATGGATAAGATTGAGTGGAAATTTACTCAAGGTTTAGTATCTTACGATGATAAGATTAAAAATTCTCTAGAGCAAATTGATAGCGAAACAGCAAAAATTATCTCAAGCTTAACAGAGTTTAAAAACTTAAGTAAGTAGTTAAAATGTATAAAAAAAATCAAAATAATGAAGAGAATTTTTGGATTTCATATGCTGATTTAATGGCAGGACTTCTTTTTGTTTTTATTTTAGTAATTGGAGCTATTGTAATAAAATATACTATAAGTAAAAATAATTTGGAGATTGAGAAAAAGGCATTAAGCTCAAGTGAAGAGCAAAAATCAAAACTATTTTTAGAACTAGCAAAAACAAAAAATTTATATGAAAATAGCAAAACAGAGTTAGAAAATAGTAAAAATGATATAAATCTAAAAGCTAGTGAAATTGAGAAGCTAAAAGCCCTGCTTTTGGATATTGAAGTTCAATATAAAGATGAGCAAACAAAAACAGAAGAGCTAAATAAAAATCTTGATGAAAAATCAAATATTATAAGCCTAAAAGAAGAAGAGTTGAAACTTTTAGCAGATAAGCTTTTGGTTCAAACTCAAATTCACCAAAAAATGGTTGAAGAGTTTGATGTAGCAAAGTTAAAAATAAAAACTCTAACAGGGCTTAAATTGAATGTTATTGCAAAACTAAAAGAGAAACTAGGAAATTCTATTCAAATAGATGAAAAAAGTGGAGCTATAAAATTCTCTTCAAATATTTTGTTTGATCAAGCTTCTTCAACTTTAAAGGAAGATTCAAAAAAAGAGCTTAAAAATACTCTAAAAAAATATCTATCAACACTTTTAGAAGATAAAGAGATGAGAAAAAATATTGAAAGTATTACTATTGAAGGGCATACAAATAGTGATGGAACATATATCTCAAACCTTGCACTTTCACAACAAAGAGCGGCTGCTGTTATGCAATTTTTATATGATTCAAATATTATTGACAAAGCTTTAATTAGTAAATATATAAATTCAAGCGGAAGAAGTGATAGTGATTTAATTTTACTTCCAAATAAAGAAGAAGATAAAGATGCTTCAAGAAGAATTGAGATTAAATTTAATCTAAAAAATGAAGAGGCAATGAGAGAAATTATGAACTATTTGGGTGAGCAAAAATGAATATAAAAAAAGATACATATGCTCCAAAAAACCTTATAAAACTAAGAATTCAAATAGAAGAGCAACTAAAAGAGAAAAAACTATCTTTTTTCCAAAAAATCTTTAGATTTTTCTCTAAAAAATAGTTTGTAATCAAATAGAAACTTTTGATAGTTATAATTTTAAATATTAATATAGGAGATATTTTATGGATAAAAAAACAAAAATTTTAGCAACACTTGGACCTGCTAGTAATAGTTTAGAGATGATTGAAAGATTAATTGATGCTGGAGCTAATATGTTTAGGCTTAATTTCTCACATGGAAGCCACGAATATCATCAAGAAACTTTAGATAATATCAGACAAGCTATGGAAAATAAAAAAACAATTGTAGGAATTTTACAAGATATTTCAGGACCAAAAATAAGAGTTGGTGAACTAAAAGAGCCATTTAACTTAGAAAGTGGCGATATTGTAACTTTTGAAAAAGATGAAATTATTGGGTATAAAAAAGCTCCTAAAGATTATGTAGTTTCAATAAACTATCCAGATATTTTAGAAAAGATAAAAGTTGATGAATATATATATTTATACGATGGAATTATAAGAGCTAGAGTAATTGAAACAACTCCACAAGTAAAAGCAGAGATTGAAAACAGCGGAACACTAAGTAGTAGAAAAGGTGTGAATTTTCCAAATACTATTATTGACATTGAAGTTATTACAAAAAAAGATGAAGCTGATATTGCTTGGGGAGTAAAAAATAGAGTTGATTATTTTGCTATCTCATTTGTTCAAAATGCAAAAGATATGAGAAGAGCAAGAAGCCTTTTGGGTGATTATAAAGGTAAATTAATAGCAAAAATTGAAAAATTTGATGCTGTTTCAAATATTGATGAAAT
>CAYQFC010000047.1:0-7327 GCA_964416585.1 uncultured Aliarcobacter sp. | reverse complement strand
CTATAACAAGACAAAGTGAACTACTAGGTGTTGCAAGAAGTGGTTTGTATTATCTGGAACGGTAACTTAAAATCAGACACATTTATTTTATATGTTTATTTTAAAGTAATTTTTCTAACTCTTCCAAATTATCTATAAAAAAATCAGCTTTTGAAAAATCTTGATTTATTGTGAACTTATTTTTTACAACAATACACTCTATATTTGCTCTTTTTGAGCTCTCTAAACCTCTTTGTGAATCTTCAACAACAATAGCTTCAAAACTTTTTGCATTAAATAGTTCTAAACCTTTTAAATATGGTTCTGGATTTGGTTTTGCTTTTGTATAATCTTCAACACAAAGCACAAAATCCATAAAATCTACAATCCCACGATTTTTATGAATTAGTTCAAAATCCACTCTTCTTGAAGTTGTAACTATTGCCATTTGATATTTTTTTGATAAGCTATTTAAAATATTTTTTACTTTTGGAATTGTTATATCTTTTGTTTGTAAAAATTTTTGATAAAAATCATCTCTTATTTTTCTATGTTTTTCGATTGTATATTTATCAATATTATTTATTTCTGCCAACTCAAAAGCACTTCCACCTTTTATCATAATATTTTGATAAAAATCCATCTCAAGATTTAATCCTAAAAGAGCAAGAGATTTTTTATTTGCTTCAAAATACCATTTTTCTGTTTCAACTAAAACACCATCATTATCAAAAAGAATATATTTTTTCAAGTTTTTTATTTGTCCCATTTGGCTTTTGGTGCTTCATAGTTTTTGATTTTTTCTATTATTTCATCAATATCATCACTAATAATTAGCATATCAACAAATCTTCTATCCATAAAGCCATTTTCAGAGCTTTGATAGAAAAACTCAATTAATTTATTATAAAAACCACCAATATTCAAAAAAGCACATGGTTTTTTGTGATAACCAATTTGAGCAGATGCAATTACATCAACAATCTCTTCAAAAGTACCATAAGCCCCTGGAAGAGCAATAAAAGCAGAGCTAAGCTCTTCCATTTTTGCTTTTCTTTGGCTCATTGTATCAACTTTATAAATCTTTGTAATATTTGTATTTTCTAGCTCTTTTGATGATAAATCATAAGTTATTACACCAATTACACTATTTCCAACTCTTAAAGATTCGTTTGAAACTACTCCCATAAGACCTTGTTTACTTCCACCATAAACTATATTAAAATTGTTATTTGCTAATTTTTGTGCTAGTTCTTTTGCTTTTTCTTCATAAACTTTATTATTTCCAAAACTAGAACCACAATAAATTGCTATATTCATCTAAAATCCTTTTTTTTAAATGGTTTTAAAATTACCAACAATCTTGGAAGAAGTAATAAATTTGCTATTAAAACACTAATCATTACAACCGCCGTTAAAAGTCCAAAATATATTGTAGGAACTAGGTTTGAAAGCATTAAAATTGAAAACCCAATTACTATAATAATAGTTGTATGATACATAGGATGACCTACTGTATTTAATGATTTATATATTGCAATACTATAATTTCCATGGTTTTGTTTGAACTCAAAATCAAATCTATGCATAAAGTGAATTGTATCATCAACTGCAATTCCAAGTGCAATAGCAGCAATTGTAATAGTCATAATATCAAGTGGAATATTAAGCCATCCCATAATTCCAAAAACCAATGATATTGGAATTAAATTTGCAGTTAAGGCTATAAAAACCATCTTTATATTTCTAAATAAAACTAAAAACATAATAGATAAAACCAATATAGAAGCACCAGCTGTGGCAATTTGTGAGTCAAAAAGAGATTGAAGCATATTATTATATAAAATCATAAGATTTGTTAATTTAAATGTTGTCTCTTTATTTGTAATAATCTCTTCTAAATCACTATTTATTTTTTTAATAAGCTCATTTCTTCTAAGTTCTTTGTTTGAGTCAATAATCCTCATATTTATTCTAGCTTCACTAGCTTCAATATTTACAAAAGGGCTTAAAATAAGCTTTTTATACTCATTTGGAAGCTGATTATATATTAAAGCTAGAGTTATACCATCTAAATCTTCATTATTATTTAAAGTTTTTCCAATTTTTAGTAAAGTTGCCAAAGATTGAACTTTTCCAATTTCAGGAATACTCTCTAGATAGTCATGTATTTTTGTAATGAGTTCCATTTTATCTTGTGTAAACCAATATTGTTCATCATATTGTTTCTCTGCAAACTCATTTTCAAAATCATCAAAATCTGAGTTGTTTTCACTGGCTTTTTTAATATCATCAACTTTAAATTTAATAATAATATCAAGTGGAGTTGTTCCACCAAGGCTTTCATCTATTACTTTCATACCTTTATAAATTTCTGTATCTGATTTAAAATAGTTTATAAAAGAGTTTTCCACAAAGATTTTCAAGCTTCCAGCAATAGAGAAAATTGTAGTTAATATTGCAATAAAAACTATCTTTTTACCATGATTTATCACAATATTTGGAAGTTTTGGAATAAAAGATAGTAATCTCTCTTTTTTATCAACTTCAGCTCTTTTTCCAAGTAGTATTAAAAAAATTGGAAAATATATAAAAGCAAGAGCCAAAGATACCAAAATTCCAACACTCATCATAAGACCTAGATTTATAACAGGTTCAATATTTGATAAAACCAAAGATGAGAAGCCAACAACGGTTGTAATAATTGCAAAAAAACTAGGAATTAACTTCGATAAAACAGTGTTTATTGTTAGTTTATATTGACTTGCATTTTTATATTTAAAATATAGCTCTTTATATCTTTCAACCAAATGCACAACAATAGACATTGTAATAATTAGTTGCAAAGCCACAAAGTTTGAGGAGATTACAGTTACTTCCCAAGAAAAAATCCCCAAAATTCCAGCTGTACTTAAAATAGAGATAAAACAGATAAATAAAACTATAAAAACCCATCTAAAGCTTCTAAAAATATAGTATAAAACGAAAATAAATATAAATATAAGACTAAAACCATAAACTATTAAATCATCTTTTACGAAACCAACGGCATCGTTTGCAATCATATTTACGCCGCCTAGAAATATCTTTGCTTCGTGTTCATGATTTTTTATTATTTCTCTTATTTTTTCAATATTTTTACTGTCATTTACTCTATTTTCTTCTCTATACTCTTTAAACTCAACTCTAATTTTACTAAGTTCTAAATTCTCATCTTTTGATAAAGTACCAGATTTTTCTTTTGCTAGTAAATCGTCTCTTTTTTGAATAAATTCAAAATATTTTTTATCATCTTTTAGATGTAAAATTATTGCAGTCGTTTTAAAATCAGCACTTACAAGAGCATTTTTATATAGTGGAGAGTTTAAAAACTCTTGCTCGACTAAATTTTTATCAAACTCTTTTGAGCTTAGGCTATCAACTCCAGCAACTAAATCTGAAATAGGGCGAATTGGAGATTGAAGTAGTGGAACTGTAATAATACTATCAACTTTTGCAATATTTTCAAGCTCCAAAAATTCATCACTAATGCTCTTTATATTTTTTAGAGTTTCATCATCTAAAAGATTTTTTTTCGGAGAGTAAGTTACAATTAAAAAGTTTGAGTTTTCATATTTTTTGAAGCTCTCACGAAAAAATTTTAAATCTTCATCATCTTCTAAAAGTAGGGTTTCTGCACTTGCATCTATTTGCATATTTTTTGCACTATAAGATAAATAGCCCACAAAAAGTGAGGCTATAAGAAGAAATAAAAATGGATACTTAAAGATTAATTTATCATATATTTTTTTATACATTATTGATTTTTAAACTGTTGAAACATCTCGTCAAAAGATTTCTCTTTTAAAAGCCCTGCAAATTGCTGTCTATATGTTTGAATAATACTAACACCTATTAAATCAATATCATAAATATACCATTCACCATTTTTTTCATAAAAATTATAATTAATACTATAATTTCCCTCTTTTCCTAAAAGTTCAGTTTTTAATTGAAGTCTTGTTTTATTGTATGGAAGAAGAGATATTATTTTTACTTTTTGATCATTGTAAAGCTCTAATTTATTGCTATATGAAGCTTTTATTTTTTCTTCAAAAGTTTTTGAAAACTCATTTTGTTTTGCTTCATCTATTGAATCCCAAGCCTCTTTACCTAAGGCAATTTTTGCCATAAGTTCAAAGTCAAAAGTATCATTTACTATCTTTATAACTTCTTCTTTTTTATTCTCTTTTGATAATGTTTTATCTTTTAAAACAAGTAAAACATTATCAATTCTCTTTGTCATCTCATCTTCTATTTGCTCTTTTTTTAGTGCAAAACTATTTGTAAAAAGTAGTATAAATAGTATTGAAATCTTTAAAAAATTATTTTGAAACATATTATTCCTTTATATCATTTGCTCTTTTTTGACTATATGCATCTCTTAAATATGGATATAAATCAATTGCATCTTTTTTGATAATCTCATAAAAATCAGGATTAAATGAGTAATCATTTGTTTTATATACTATATCAATTCCTAGCTCTTGAAGATCATTTTGTGGAATTTTATAAGGTATTGCATTGTGTCCTAATTGACTTGTAGGTGCTAAAGCCAAATCAGCACTTAATCCAATAACATCTCTTAGATTTGAAGGTCCTAAAAGAGGTAATACTATATGAAAACCTTCTCCAATTCCCCAATATCCCAAAGTTTGTCCAAAATCTTCTTTGTAAATTTTCATACCTAAAGTATTTGTTGCTTGATCCATAAAGCCACCAAGCCCAAAAACAGTATTTACCATAAATCTTCCAAGCTCTTTAGAAGCATTTTCAAATTTAAATTGCAAAATATTGTTTACAAATCGAATTGGAAACATTAGGTTTGTAAAAAAATTACTAATTCCTGTTCTTGCAACTTCTGGCACAACATAAGCATAACCTTTTGCAACAGGCGAAGCAATATGAGTATAAAATCCATCATTAAAAGATGTCATAACTCTATTGTAGCCGCTTAATGGATCGAAAACTACACTATTTACTGGTTTAAATTCATCTTCAAAATCATCAATTACATTCTCTTCATTTGCAAAGCTAGAGATAGAAAAAGTGATTATAAATAGAATTGATAAAATAATTTTTTTCATATAAATCCTTAAAATAAAACAATATTATATAGAAAAATAGTACAAACAATCTTTAATGACTAAAAATCATATATTTTTTAAGAAAAAATTATTTTTAAATCGATATAATAAAAGCATTTTAAAAATAATTAAATTTTGGAGAAATTCTATGGGTAGAGCTTTTGAATATAGAAAAGCGGCAAAAATGAAAAGATGGGGAAATATGAGTAGAGTATTTCCAAAACTTGCACGTGCGATTGAAGTAGCTGCAAAAAGTGGAGTTCCTGATCCTGAGATGAATTCAGCTCTAAGAACTGCAATTTTAAATGCTAAGGCTGAAAATATGCCAAAAGCAAATATCGATGCAGCAATAAAAAGAGCCACAGGAAAAGATGCTGCAAACTTTTCTGAAGTAAATTTTGAAGGAAAAGGTCCACATGGAGTTTTGGTTTTTGTAGAAACAGCAACAGACAACAATACAAGAACGGTTGCAAATATTAAAATGTATTTCAATAAAACACAAGGGCAAGTAGTGCCTACAGGTTCTTTAGAGTTTTTCTTTGACAGAAAGGCTATTTTTGAGTTTAATAAACCTAGCAATTATGAACTAGAAGAGCTTGAAATGGAGCTAATAGATGCAGGTCTTGAAGAGCTTGAAGAGGAAGATGGAGTTTGTTTGGCATATGCAAACTATACGGATTTTGGAAATATGAACCAAAAATTTGAAGAGTTAAAAATTGAACTTACAAAAGCAGAGTTAAAAAGAATTCCTAATAATCCACAAGAGTTTAGTGAAGAGCAACAAGATGATATTGGAAAATTAATTGAAAAACTTGAAGATGATGATGATGTTCAAGCTGTTTATACAAATATAGCTTAGGTTTTTAATAATATTTTAGGAGGATTTATGCAAGATAAAAAAGTATCAAATGATTCTGGTGAATTGGGAAATGTTGATCAAATTAGAGAGATTTTATTTGGTTCACAATCAAGAGAATTAAACAAAAGATTTGAGAAGCTTGAAGTTGATATTAAGAGATCTTTTGATGATTTAAAATCAAAAATTGAGTTTAGTCAAAAAGAGTTTAATCAAAAACTTGAAAATGAAGTTGAGTTAATTTCAAAAAGAATAAAAAATCTAACAACAACACAGCAAGATGAGTTGGCTGATATTAAAGAGAGTGGATTAAAGCAAGAGAAAAGAGTTCAGCATAGTATTGATTTGTTAAATGAAGAGATTGGTGTAAAACTTGAGCAATTGACAAAAGATCAAAATGATAGTAAAAAAGCTATGAGTGAAGAGCTAAATTTCTTAAAATTAGAGGTTTTTGAATTTATTGAAGATAAATTAGCACAAATGAACAATATTAAACTTTCAAGAGATGATGCTGCTGAGATTATGATGGAAGCTGCTTTAAGAATTAAAGGAGATAATATTCAAACTCAGTTGAATTTAATTGAAGAACAGCCAAATATAAACGAGTAATTTAAAAAATATGGAAGATTTACAAAAGTTAAAAGAGCTTTTATTAAAAAAAGAGCTTGATGATTTAACTAAATTAAGAAAGCAATTTGAACAGTTGGAGTTTGAATCAAATAGTAGTGAGTGCTTAAAAGATAAAATATCTCCAATTGTAACAAGTGCAATTAAAGATAGTGTAAAATCTTCAAAAGATGATGTTGTTGATAGTTTATATCCAATTATAGGAAATATGCTTACAAAATATGTATCAAGAACATTTGAAGACCTTATAGCTTCTATAAATAATCAAATAAATAGTAGGTTTAGTTTTTCAGCAATAAAAAGAAAAATAAAGGCCAAAACTCAGGGTATAAGTGAAACTGAATTATTGATTAAAGAGGGAAATAGAGTAAGTATAAAAACTCTTTTTTTAATTGATAAAGATAGTGGAATTGTACTTCTTACTCTTTTAAATAAAAATAGCACAATTATAGAACCAGAAATGGTGGCTTCTATGCTTACTGCAATTAGAAGTTTCGTAAATGATTGGATTAGTCAAAATGATGAGAATAAAGAGCTAAATACTATCGAATATAGTGGAAGTAAAATTATTATTGAAAGTGGTTCTACTTGCTATTTAGCAGCTATTGTTGATGGAGCTGTTACAAAAAATACATATAGAAAAATCGAAGAAGTTTTATCTACAATAATTGCAAAATATGGCCATAAAATAAGAGAATTTGATGGAAATTTAGAAATTTTACCATTGAATGATATTAGT
>CAYQFC010000046.1:0-7405 GCA_964416585.1 uncultured Aliarcobacter sp. | reverse complement strand
TAAGCAAAAACTCTTGATTTATAGTTAATGCACTATCTTTATGCCACTTTACAGGTTCTGCATCAGGTATCTTGTCAGAACAACCCGACATCATAAAACCAATAGTTGTTAAAACTCCTAAATTAAAAGCTAAAGCTGATAACATTCTAATTGCTGTATTTTTTGTCATTTTATATCCTTATATGTTTTTATAATAATTTCTAAGTTCATTTACTTTCTTTTCAAGAGGAATCTCTTTTGAAAATATTTCGCTTACCTTGTCAGTATGTACTGCTCCTGTTGATATTATTGAGATATTCTCTTTTCCAAGAGTTGATAAATCTAAATTAACAATCGCAACTTCCTTGCTTCTTTTAACTAAAAAAGGGTATCTTGCTGGATTAAATCCTTTTATTATTTGATACTCTTCAAAAGTACAACTTAAACCTTTTACATAATCATCTTCATTTGCTTTTTCATTTGGGAAAAATATATGTGTTGATGTTTGTTCAACAATTGCTCTAGCAATTTTTAATTTAAGTACATCTTCAACACTTTGTGAAGCCATACCAATAAATCCGTTCTCTTTTCTAATCGTTTTTAATTTGTTAAAAACTTCATCTTGAATAAGCTGATTATCAAGCCATTGCCAAAACTCATCAATTCCAAGTCCAAATCTTCTACCATCAATTAATGAAGTAACTCTCATTAAAATATAGAAACTTAAAGGAGCTGATATATCAGGGTCATTTAAAAACTCTGTTCCATCTATTCCATAGAAATTAATATCATCAGGAAAATCAAGCAAATCGTTTTCATTGTCAAAAACCCACCCATATTTTGCACCTTTTTTCCATAATGAAAATCTTTGTTTTAAAGAGTTATCATCGCTATTATCATCTGTTAGATTTTCTAAAAGTAATGAAATCCCATACTTTCTATCCTCTTTAGGAATATAATCCATAATAAAATTAATAGCATTTGTTAGCTCTTTTTCTTCACTTGTTTTTAAAGTTTCACCATTTGCTGTTACAAGTATTTTCATTAATATTTGTAAACTTCTTTTATTATTATCATTGCTTTCAATTGCAAAAGGATTAAATCCTGTTGGAACTCCATTTTGAAGAGTGATATATCTTCCACCAGCACTTAAAATGTTTGCCATAGCTCCATAATCTTTATCAAGATAAACTAAAGTCATTTTTTTAAGATTTTCAGGTATATTGGCTGGAAATGTATCTTTATCAGCAAATTTCAAAAGTTGATTATTTAAAAATTGCAAAAAGGCTGTTTTCCCACCACCTGATTGACCAATTACCAAAAAGTTTCCAAGAGTAAAATCACCAAAATCATTTTTACTTTTTTCTGCGTGAATATTGAAATAATAAGGCTGTTTAGATGGTGTTTTTAATACCGTTACAGCTTCACCCCAGCAATTGTTATTCTCTCTTCCTTTTGGGAAATTATGAAGAGCTATTAAACTAGCAAAATTTTCATTATTTATTAAGCTCACTCTAGGTCTTAAAGCATAATTTGTTGGAAATTGTGCAAAATATGTAGATGGTAGAGCCAAATCAGCTAAACTAACCTGTAAACCAACATCTTGTAAATTTGTTATCACTTTATTTGTATTGCTTTTAACCTCTGTTAAATCATTTCCAAATACTGTAATTGAAAAATGATAATCACCAAAAGCTAAATCACCATTTGTTAATCTATCTAAAGCAATATCAAACTGTTCAGCTTGTGTAATTGAATCATCTTCACTAGCTTGAAAATGTTTCTTTTGTTTTTTTAACTTCTCTTTTGCTTTGCTTCTTTGTAACGGTGTAAATGATTGAGTAATTGTATAGTTCACATCTAAATACATTAAAGTATCTAAGATACCTGAAAATGTTGTTGAACAATAATCTTTTATTTCAATTATTTGTGCAAATTTTTTATCACTTGTTGTATAGTTTAGTTGCACTAAATCACCAGCAAATTGTATATTTTTCAATCCACCAATTAAATACTCATTTAAAGGAGCATTTAAAGCCCTTGTTTTTAAGAATTTTCCACCTATTAGATAGTTATAAAATTCTAATTGTGTAGAATACTTTTTTCCATCTTCTTGATATACACCTAATTTTCTTGCATTGAATCTTGATAAATTAGCTTCAAGTCTATTTGAATAATCTCTAAATTTAGTCATAAAATTTAAAAGTTCATTTTGAAATTTATTTGAGCTCAAACTTAAAAATTTGCTTTTATCTGTACTATTCAAAAAAGGATTATAAATCATTGTAAGATACAAATTTGTAGCCTTACTACTTCCATCTGTAAAAGATTTAAAATATAAATCATTGATTTCTTGTAAATATTTATTCTCATAGTTAGCTTTTAAATGTGTATCTACATCGTGCCTAGCACTATGAAAATAAAAAGATACAGGCTCACTCGAAAAAGCAGAAAAAATATTTGCTAACATCTTGTTTATAGAATCTTGATTCTCTTCACTCTCTACTTCGAAAGCAATTCCTTTTATTTCCCAACTACTCATTAATTGATATTCTTTTGTTATTACAAGAGAATCATCTAGTAAAGATGAATATGGTATATACTTCTCGAAAGAGGGATTAGAACTTAATCCCAAAATCGAAAGTATAGGATAATCTATTCTATTACTCATTTTTCTATACTCCATACTTGAAAATGTTTTAACTCCATAATATTTCTTATTTAAAGATGGTGTTTTAAGTTTAAAATTCTGAAATAGTATGCTGTACATAAAATCATCAAAGGTAACTATAAATCGCATTATTAAAACTATTGGTATAGCTACTAATATGTACATAATATTTGTCCAAACTGAAACAAGAGATATAAGAGCTAAAACTAAAATTAAAGGCAAAATCGGAACACCAAAAAGCATTGCTGGTCTAGTCATACCTTTAAAAAGGATTTCAACTTGTTTTGCCATAGTTAAAACCTTTTAGCTTACAAAAGAAGCGAAAGCTCCACCAATTGCAGAAGCAGAAGCTAATAAACCAGCTCCAACGATGATTTTTGTCATTTCATCAATTGGTCGCCCTTGGTGCATAACTTTAAAAGCTACATAAGCAATTAAAATTGTTATAGTAATACCAGCAACAGCAAACAAAGCTAATTTTATAGCTTCCATAACATTAAATGCACCATCTGTATTAATTGCACTTGCAAAAACTAAGTTTGGTAACACCAACAACATTAACATCAACACTACATTGATTTTTTTCTTCATCTTATTTTCCTTTTTTGTGATTTTAGAACTTGAAAAAATTGATCCACTAAAGATGGATTATATTTTTCAAGCTCTTTATTTAACTTTGTTTAATTCTAAATCACTAAACATAGAGAATATAGAACTAAATCAAATTAAAGAATTATTTTGATTTTAGTACAACTCCTACACCAAATATGAATAACTTAACTTCAATCCCCAGTTCTTTCAAGTTGTCGTTTATGCTTTAAGAAACCTTATTTTATACTCCTGTTCATTGCATAGTCGGAGTTTAAAATTAACTAATTAATTACTATTGATTGGAGGAAATAGGGATATTCATTAAATCATTTGAATATTTTTCCAATTTATTTTTTTCTAAATAATTTAATACATTGTTTTGATAATTTTCTAAAAATTCTTTATTTTGTTTTGTATATGTATGTGTTAGTGGTAAATAATATTTTAATTGCTTATCTGTAATTAAAAAATTATAAACTTGACCAAATTCTGAAATGTAATTTGAGTAATAAATACCATCTTTTAAATCAATATTATTGAATTTTAAAATTTGTTTTTTGTATGGTATTGTAGATTCCTGATGTTCTATTCCAAATAAGATATTATTGAAAATATCTTCTTTTTCTCTTTGTATCAATCCTTGATAATATTCTTTTGCACCATTAAATTGATTTTTCTTAATATTACTGATTATTGATTTTTTATAAGCTTCTTTATCGCTTATTTCGCCTTTATCAATCTTATCAACGATTTTATTTGTATTCATTACATAATCAGCTACTTTTTCAACATCTTCAACAGGAATTTCATCACTAGAATCTTCCCTTTTAAGGGCATAACTAAGATTTTTTAACCTCGTTGCTAAACTTTCTTTTGAAACTTCACCATCTTTTAAAAGTCTTGTAATTTCTTCCAATTCATTTGATATTTCTTCATTTATTTCGGCTTCATTATCATCATTTGAATTTGAATTATTAAAAAATTCATCGTGGTCTTTTAAATATTGCTCTTTTTTCCAAAGTAAATCTAAAGTCATATAAGAACTTTGTTTACCTTTTTCACCTCTTAGTTCTGTTTTCAAAATTCCCTTTTTAACTAAAGCTCTTTTTATTGCTTTAACCGTATTTATAGAATATTTTATTTTTTGAGCTTTAAATTTTATTTGCTCTTCTTTTGAAAGAGCTTTGAATTTTTCAAGAGCTTTTGGCTTCTCAATTAAATCAAAGCCACAAAAAAAAGCTAAAGTTTTATTTGATGGAAAAGAATTACTAGACCTATCTTTATAATCAGCATAAGTTAAAATTGCTCCAACAAGTTTTAATTCATTTGTCGTTAAATATCTAAATAACCAAGGCTCAATTGGTACAGGTCTTGTTTTAGGTTTTATAATTCTTAATAACATAATTGAGCCCAATTTTGATTAATTGTCATATCTTGTTTTAACAATCCAATTTCAATCAAAGATTCTTTAGTTTTTTTAACAATTTGTGTATCATTAAACCCACAAAAGAAAGCTATTGTTTCATTTGATGGTAATTGTTTATTTCTATTATTTTGAAGATAAGCAATAATTGCACCTACAACTTTAAATTGCTCATTGTTTAAATGCCTGAAATAATTTTTTTCCATCATTATTGGTTTTGTTGGTGCATAAGATTTATGTTTCATTAGCTTATAGTTCTCACTTTTTCTAAATATAGATAATTTGTTACCTCTGTTGGGTCAAATACAATTATTTTTCTTCCAACTTGTTCATCTGATTTACCTGATAATTGAATAAAAGGAATTTTTCTTGCTCTTCTTCTCTCATCAATTGTTCTTTCACTAAGACCTGTTAATTTTGATAAAGTTTTTTTGTTGCAAGTGATAGGTTTCATTTTGTCGGCTAAAAGAAAAAATGATAAAACTAAATTAATTGGATTTTCAGATTCTTTTAATTCTGTAAGCTCTTTTAGAAATTGTTTAATTAAATTACTTGTGTAATATCTAACAATTATTTGGTCAATAATAAAATCATTAATATTAAGTTTTTTTAGAATATCTCTTAACATTTCATTATTTACTTCATTTTTTTCATTTGTAAAATTTTTATAATTTGTTCTCATAATTATTTACTTTCTTCTTTTGTTGATGATAGTGATTTAATAAATTCTGAAACTTGAACTAAGTCATATCTATAAGCTCTACCAATTTTTATAAAAGGCATATTTTTAGTTTTTCTCAATCTCTCAATATCATAGACAGAAACATTGAGCCTTACTGCTAGTTCTTCTTTTGTCAATAAATTTTCATTCATATTATTTTTCCTTTTTGATACATTGAATTCATAAATATTGGATAAAATATCATTACGATTGTTAATCGTATTTTCGATATTCTAAGGATTATGTATATTTATGTACATTTAAATAGTTATATTACTATAAATAATAGGAATTTTACTATATTTAGTTTTTGTTGTCAATAGAATATAGGAAATTTAATATAAAAAATAGGAAAAATTCAAAATGATAAGTGAGAGAGTTAAACAAATTAGAGAAAATAATCATTTAACACAAAAACAATTTGCCGAATGTTTGGATTTAAAACACGAAAAAATAAGAGATATTGAAAATGATAAACAGAAATTAAACATTGAAATAGCTCAGAAAATAGAGGATAAATTTAATATAAATCTAAGATGGTTATTAACTGGAAGAGGTGATAAATACATTACTTCTAACTTAGATAAAATTTGTTATTGTAAAGATAATGAAGAAATAAATGAACTACTAACTGTTTTACAAGATGTTCCTAAAAGTTGGATTACAAGTATTACTGAAAGAGTAAAAAAATCTTTACTCGTTATTGAGAAAGATTTTAAATAACTTTTTTATCTAATCCAAATCTAAAGAATCAAACACTTTTTTAAGTCCAGCACTAGCAACTTTTTGTTGGACTTTTGCATATCTTCTTGTTGGTCTAGTTGAACTATGTCCTAGAATAGCTGAAACAACTTCCATACTGTTATCTGTTTCATTTAAAGAGATTTCACCAATTAAATGCCTTAAATCGTGTATTCTCATTGGTTTATCAATATTTGCAACTTCAAGAATCCTTTTCCAAGCCCATCTAAGATTTTTTACTTTTTCACCTGTTACATTTGATTTAAAAACATAACCTTTTTTTTCATCTTTATTTAATAATATTTCATAAAGTCTATCAGATATCTCATAGCTCATATTTCTTTTTGCTTTGTTGATTTCAAATCCAATTTGATATACTCTTTTTTCAAGGTCTATCATATCCCAAGTCAAACTCAATACTTCCTCTTTTCGGCGACCGTGTAATAAAAAAGTAAATATCTCTCTATAAAGTGGCTCTTGAAAGTTTATTATTGTTTTACATAGCCTTTTTGACTCTTCCAAAGTCAAAGGAAAATCTCTTGAATTATCATATTTTGGTTTATCTACTTGTCTAACTGGATTGCTAGTAATAAGTTTATTTTTAACAGCAAATTTGAAAATAGATGATAAATCTGCTAAGAGATTATCAACTGTTTTTGGTGATTTAGTTTTTAATAAATTATTAGCAAAATTTTGTATTTGAAAGACTTGAATATTATTTATTGCAAGATTATCAAATACATTTTTAAAGTGTGCATTGTAATAACTTTTTTTAGTTTCATAAGTTCTTTTTGCAACAGATTTTGAATCTTCAAGATGTGTAAAATATAACTCCCATAATTGCTTAAATGTTATATTTTTAGAAGCATAATTATTGTTTAAAATATCATTTTTTAACTCTTCTTTTTTTAAATATGCTATTTTTGCATTTGTTTTAAACTCATCGTTTTCATATCCAACTATTTTTCTATATCTCTTTTTATTTACTTCAAAAATAGCAACGAACACTTTTCCTTTTGAACTATCTTTATAATAAGATACTCCTGAATAGTTTGTTTTAGTCAATTTTGGTAACGACATATTTTTACCTTTAAAATATTTTCAATCACCTTTTTTTTATTGGGTGACAGTTTAGGTGACAGGTTTGTTTTTACATTTATGTAAATTTATAAAGCTAATAGTAATATATAAGAGCTTATATATTCTAAAAATATCCAATAAATCGGCTTTTTTTAAGTTTTTTTAGATTTTTGTTTATTAGCGACAAAAAGATTTCCTC
>CAYQFC010000045.1:0-7489 GCA_964416585.1 uncultured Aliarcobacter sp. | reverse complement strand
ACAATAGCTCCAACAAAACCTATTAATCCACCAAATACTGCTCCCCAAACAACTAGCCAAAACATATGCTCCTTTATCAAATTTTGTACAATCTCTTTTACCATTAAAGGTGTTAATTCTTCTAGCCTTGAATCAACAATAGTGCTTAATTTTTTATAAACATCATCTGTAAAATCTTTATTTTTTAAAGCTTCATTTAAAGTATTTTGAAAAGTTTCTGTTTTTGAAATAACTATTATAGAAGCTTGAAGTTTCTCTATAAAACTATCTTTTAATCCATCAATAGCACTCTCTCCACCAAACATAGCAATCATTCCTCCAAAAGGAGATTGCATTATTGACTCTTTCAAAGAGTTAAATGCCAAAGTAAAATCAGTATTTTCCAAAATTTTTTCAAAATTTATATTTGTTTTTGCACTATTAATTTCATCTTGAAAAAAATTACTTAATCTCTCCTTTGTAAAAAACTGCTCCATTAAAAGATTTTTAATTGATATTTTAAACTCTTTAAATTTATTTTCAATTACTCCACTTCCATACAAAAATGGAACTTTTTCAAAAAGCATATGAATAGCCAAAGTGTTTGTAATTGCACCACTAAATGCAAAAAGACCTACCATAAAGATTATATTGTTGTTATTTGAATATCCATATGCCATTATTAAAATAGTAATTATATTTGTAATATCTGATCTATTCATAAAAAAACCTCTTTTTAAAATGAATTTTATTATAAATTATTTATACAAATAAAGAGTTTAAAAAAGGTGATAAATCACCTTTTTATTTTTTACAATGTTCAGCATAATATCCACCAAACTTTGTTTTTTTACCCTCTTTATTTTCAGCTGCACTATATTTTGTAACAACTGGATTACACTCATCAATCCATTGATTAATTCCATAAGATTTTACTTCATCAAAGCCCATTTGTCTAAATGTTTGTGCATTTATTACAGCTCTACTTGCTGTATTACACACAACTATTAATTTAGTTTTTGTAAACTTATCATCATCATCCAAAACAATATTTTCAAGAGCTTTTTCAGGAGCTTCACGCCCTACTCTCATACTTCCAGCAATTGAACCAGCTGCCCACTCTTCCATTGTTCTTACATCAACAACAGCCCACTCTTTAGAAGCTAGAGCATCTTTTACATCTTGTGTACTAGCCAAAGTTCCCTCTTTTTTTGCCTCTTCTTTTAAACTTTTACTCAAAGCATCATAAGACTTAAACTCTGCACCAAAAAGTGAAATAGCCAATAAAGAGCTTACAATTATAACTTTTCCTATTTTCATTCATTCTCCTTTAGATAATTCATTTTAGTGTATAGAAAATAGTTTTAAAGTATAATAAATAGTTATAGTTGAAGATTTATTTTAATTATAAGTAATATTTATTTATAGTGCATCTCTTTATAGCCTTGAAGCCTTTTTTTATATGTTGAGTTTAACATTGGGTTTTTATAATCAAGAAAATCAATTGCCAAACACTCTTGACTTCCTCTTCCAATACGACCCAAATATTGAATTAATCTTCCATGATACGATATTGGAGTTGCAAAAATAATTGTATTTAAATGTGGAAAATCTATCCCTTCTCCAAAAAATGAGCTAGTTGCAAGTATCAATGAACTTGATTTAACTTTTTGCATATTTTCTACTTGCTCTTTTTTATTTTGGCTTCCATGAACCGATACAAAATCAATATTTTCTTGATTTAACAAATCTTCTAAAATAGATATATGCTCTATTCTATCGCTTAAAAGTAGGATTTTCCTATCTGTATTTTGCTTTATCTCTTTTATAATTTGCATATTTCTACTCTTATCTAATATTAAATCACCCAAAATATTTACATAATTATCCAAACTACTTACAAACTCTGTTTTTATAACTTTTAATCGATTTGTGTGAACTCTTGGTTTTTTATACTCAAAAGAGATATTTCCTAGTTGTTGATAGAGTATTGGATCTAATTCATCTTTCCTATTTGGAGTTGCACTAAGACCTAAAACATACCTACCAGAAAAATTTTTTATAATTTGCTCAAATGTTAAAGCTGGAATATGATGACACTCATCAACTATCACTTGGCTATAATTTTTTATAAATTCAGAATTATTATTTAGACTCTGCATTGTAGCAATATCTATAATACCATTTAGCCTATTTTGACCCTTTCCTAAAAATCCAATATCACTTTTTTTATAACCAAAATAGTCCACAAAACGGCTTATCCATTGATCAAGAAGCATATTTTTATTTACAACTATCAGTGTATTTACCGCTCTTTTTTCAAAAATTTTTGCACCTATTAGAGTTTTTCCAAATCCTGGAGGTGCCACACAAACAGAACTATCAAATTTTAAAATCTCAAATATAGCCTCTTCTTGCTCTGGTCTTAGTGTAAAAGATAGCTTTTTTGTATCAATTTTTTTATAATTTCTCTCATCTTTTACTGTAAAATTAAGTAAGTTATCTTTAAAAAATTCAAATAAATTATCTTTTAAGCCTCTTGGAAGTTCCAAAAATAAAGCTGTTTCTTCATATGCTTTTAAATATTTTGGAGTATTATAAAGTGGCTTTCTAAGGCTTGTTAGAAGTTTTATTTGTGGATTTAGAAATGTTGCAAATGATTTTAGTTTACTTATAAAACTTTTTGAAAAATCACTTATTGGAATTTTTACTCCTCTTTTTAGAGTAATCTCAAAACTATTTAGTGGAAAATCTATATTTTTTAAATCTTTTTCAACATTTTTTGGGCTTAAAATTGAGCCAAAGCTATAAATTTGCTCTTTTGTAGCTTTTTTAATATTAAGCAAAAAACTCCACTGATCACTATAAACTTTTTTTGTATTAATATCCAAAAAAACTGTACGATTCTTATTTCGATAAAGAAGTTGCAAAGGTAGTTCTATATAATTTCCTAATTTTTCTCTTGTTGCAAACTCACTATTTGGATATAGTTTCGCACTAATATTTGCTTTTTTTTGTAAAAAATAGAGAAAACTATATGCAATTTTTGAGCTAATTTTTTGCTCAAAAAATATCCAAGCAAAAATAGAATTATATGAACTAAGCGAGAAAGAAGCTGGAATATTTAACTCAAGCAAAGCTCTTTGAAGCATGAAAATATCTTCACTATTTAACTCAAGAACCACATATTTACACTCTTGGTTTTTATCTATTAAATATGAAGCTAAAAAAATATTTCCTCTTAAATGCTCTTCTAAATCTCTGTTTGTAAGTGGAATAAAATCTTCACCCATAAATGTGCTACTTACAGGAGAAAATCCCTCTTTTAACCCATCTTTACTTTTCCATTTTTTTAAATAAATATCATATCTTGAGACAAAAAGCTCATTAAATAAAGATATTTTTTCATCTTTATTTAACTCTTTTGTCTCTATATTTTTTTGGGTTTTTATACTATTTTCAAGCTCTATAATCTTGCTTTCAATCTCTTTTTTTTGTAAATAAAGTCTATTTAACTCTTCTTCAAGGCTTTTCATAAGAAATTTCTTCCAAAATTTTTTCAACAACTAAAAAAGAGCCAAAAGCTAAATACTCTTCATCTTCTTTTATCTCTAAACTCATCTTTAACTCCAAGTTTAAATCTTTTATTATTCCTATTAATTTCTCTTTTTCTACTATTCTTTTATCTTCTAAATCTATTATAAATACCGATTTTATAACTGGTTTTAAAATTGTAAGAACCTCTTTATAATCCTTATCTGCATAAGAGTTATAGATTAGATTTACTTTTTTATTTTCAAACTCTTTTAGTAAAACTTTGGCAGCTAGAGGATTATGTCCAACATCAATAGTTAAATTATTTTTAATTTTTTGGCATCTTCCAAAAAGTGGAGTTGAGTTAAAAATCTCAAGATTTACAGGGATATTTAGCTCTTCTAAAGCCTTTAAAACTAGACTTAAATTTCTTTTTAAATAGTTTGCAAAAGAAAATTTATAAGATATTTCAAAATCTTCAACTTTTATAATTTCTATATCTCTATTAAACTCTTTTTTTAATTCATCTTTTACTTTAAATGCTGTTTCATAAACTTCATCAAACTCTTGATAACCAATAATCATTTTTGTATCAACAGAGCGCATTTTTGTTCTTGCAATTTTTTCAACACTATCTCCTAAAAAAGAGATATGATCAAGTCCAATTGTTGTGATTAAACTTAAATTATTAATTACTACATTTGTAGCATCAAACTCACCACCAAGTCCAGCTTCAAGCACTAAATAATCACAATCTTTTGATATATAAAAAGCCAAAAGAGTTGTATATTCAAAATATGTTAGTTTTTCTAAAAGTTCATTACTATAAATATCAATTAAAAAGCTATGAGCAGTTTCAAGTAAATCATCACTAATATCTGCTCCATTTATCCAAATTCGTTCATTAAACTTTTTGATATGAGGAGAGCTATAATGTATAGTTTTAAAACCTGTTTTATATAAATAATAAGATAAAAATCTTCCTGTGCTTCCTTTACCATTTGTTCCAACAATATGAATAGTAAAAGGAAGTTTTATATGTTTTAGTAAAATATCAGCAGATTTTTTTATATAACTATAATCAATTTTGTCATAATAAAGAGTTTTATGTTCCAAAAACTCTTTAAGATTTGTCTGTTTTAAGTTCATTTATTTAAAAGAGGCAACAGCTATTCTTGATAAAATTTCTGTTACAGCCTTATCACTTGCTTTTGTAATTGCATCAAATCTGTGAGAGTCATTTATACTAGCTCCTCTTTCAATAGCAAAATCGTGTTCTCCATCAACTGTAAAGCTTTTCACTTTATTTACATTATCTTTTCTAAAATATTTTACACCAATTACAACAACAGCTCTATAAAGTTTATTGTACCCATCTTTATCATATTGTAAAGTTGAAAAAGTAGCATTATTAATTCCTAAATCCATTACAACATCAGCATCTTTTTCATTATCAACCATATTTGAACCAATTTTTTGAATTAATATTTTAGTTACTGCATCTTTTATCAAAACAGAGTTTCTAGGATCTTCTAAACTAACATTTAGTTTTACAAAAACATTTCCTCTAAGCTCTTGCTTAGCATAATTTACACTAGGTCTATATCCACAAGCATTAAATGTTAATCCTAAAATTATTGTAAAAACTAAACCTAAAAAACCTATAGAAACTCTCATCTTTTTATCCTTTAATTACAAAATTCACAAGCTTATTAGCAACAACAATCTCTTTTATAATTATTGCATTTTCAAGCCATTTTGCACAATTTTCTTTTGCAATATTTAAAATATCATCATTTGAAGCATTAGGATTTACCTCTATTTCTGCTCTTTTTTTACCATTAATTGTAACAGCCATAAGAATACTATCTTTTGTAAAAACTTCATCTTTTATCTCTAGTTTATTTTCAAAGTTTTTAAGTTCAAACAATCTATTAGATAACTCCCAAGAAGCATGAGGAATAATTGGCTCTAAAATATTTGTTAAAATATAGTAAGCTTCTGCCCAAATATTCTCATTTTGTTGAGATGAAAGAGCATTTAATGCTTCCATACAAGAGGCAATTAAAGTATTAAAAGCATAAGTTTTATTAAATACTTCATTTGACTTTACCAAAGCTTCATAAACTTTTCTTCTAGCTTCCTTCTCCACTTTGTTTAAAGAGCTTTGATCTATATTTAGAAAATTATTTATTCCGGCTTTTGTTACATTATTTGATCTTTCATAAAATCTTTTTATAAACTTAAATGCTCCTTCAACTGCACTATCATTCCACTCAAGCTCTTTTGTAGGTGGTGCTGCAAAAAGTATGAAAAGTCTTGCTGTATCAGCTCCATACTTATCTACAAGCATATCAGGATCCACAACATTTCCTTTTGATTTACTCATTTTTGCACCATCTTTTAAAACCATACCTTGAGTCAAAAGTCTTTTAAATGGTTCAGTTGATTTTGTATAATCTAAATCTCTTAAAACTTTTGTAAAAAATCTTGCATATAAAAGGTGCAAAATAGCATGTTCTATTCCACCAATATATTGATCAACATCCATCCAATAATCACTATCTTCAAGAGATATTCCCTCTTTTTTCCACTTTTTATAGTTTGTTGCATATCTTAAAAAATACCAAGAAGATTGAACAAAAGTATCTAAAGTATCAGTCTCTCTTTTTGCCTCTTTTCCACACTCAGGGCAAGTACAATTTTTCCAAGTAGGATGAAGTTCAAGTGGATTTCCCTCTCCTGTAATCTCTACATCATCTGGAAGAGCAATAGGAAGATTTTCTAATTTTTCAGGCACTAATCCACAAGCTTCACAATGAATAAATGGAATAGGAGCTCCCCAATATCTTTGTCTTGAAACTCCCCAATCTCTAAGCTTAAAATTTACCTTTTTTATACCAAAAGAGTTTTGTTCAAAGTGATAAATAATAGCTTGTTTTGCATCGCTATTTTTAAGCCCTGAAAAACTCTCACTATTAATTAAAACTCCATCTTCAACAAAGGCTTCAGTTTGGTTTTCTATTAAACCTTCTTTTGGAATAATTACTTGTTTTATTGGTAAATTATATTTTTTGGCAAACTCAAAATCTCTTTGATCATGGGCTGGAACAGCCATAACAGCACCTTCTCCATAAGAACTTAAAACAAAATTTGCAACCCAAATTGGAATTCTTTGCCCTGTTAATGGATGAATTGCTTCAATTTCAAGGTCAATTCCCTCTTTGTCCAAAACACCTCTATCCCTTTCTGGAACTTTTTGCATTTTTTTAATTGCTTCTATTTTATTTTTTGGTAAAAGTTCATGTTCAACAATATATTTTACAATTGGATGCTCAGGTGCTAAGGCTGAATATGTAACTCCATAAATTGTATCTGGTCTTGTTGTAAATACAAAATATTTTGTAAATACTCTATTTAATTTTCCTCTAGTCTCATTTGATAAATCAAATTTAAACTCCAAACCTTCACTTCGCCCTATCCAATTCTCTTGCATAGTTAAAACTTGTGAAGGCCAAGAGTTTTCCAATAATTTTAAATCATCAAGAAGTTGTTGTGCATATTTTGTAATTCCTACATAATAACCTGGCATCTCTTTTTGCATAACTTCATTATCACATCTCCAGCAACAACCATCTTCAACCTGCTCATTTGCTAAAACTGTTTTACAGTCATTACACCAATTTACTGTTGCATTTTTTCTATAAATAATTCCAGCTTCATACATTTTAATAATAAACTCTTGTTCCCATCTTGTATAAAGCTCATCACTTGTTGCAAACTCTTGATTTTTACTAAAAGAAAGACCCAAAGCTCTTAACTCTTCTCTCATATAATCAATATTCTCATAAGTCCATTTTTTTGGATGAAGCTTGTTTTTTATTGCTGCATTTTCAGCTGGCATTCCAAAACTATCCCAACCAATTGGGTGTAAAACATTAAATCCATTTTTTCTAAAATGTCTAGCAAAAGCATC
>CAYQFC010000044.1:3694-7561 GCA_964416585.1 uncultured Aliarcobacter sp. | reverse complement strand
GAAACCATATCAGTAAATGGTTTTAAGAAATAAGATAGTGGAGTTCTCTCACCAATTTTTATCATAACTTCAGCAGGCATACCAGGAAGTAGATTAAATTTGTACTCTTTTACTTGTTCAATACCTTTTTTAGTTAATTTCAATTTGGCTTCATAATAAGGTTCACCACTTTTTTCATCAATAAATCTATCAGCCGATACATGTATAACTTCAGCTTCAATTACCAATGCTTGTTTTACATTAAAAGCTGAAAATCTAATATCTGCTAAAAGCCCAACCTTAACTTTATCAATATCATTTACTTGAACTTGAGCGATTATAGTTAAATCTGAGTTTTCAGGAACAATCTCTAAAATATCTTCAGCTGATCTTATAACAGCACCTTCTGTGTGTGCTTTTAGTCCAACTACAATACCACTAATTGGTGCTTTAATCTCTGATTTAAGTATAATATCATCCAAAGTATTTAGTTTTGAAGTTAAAGTAGATATATCATTTTTTACTTTTACAATCTGATCTAAAACTTGGTTTTTAAACTCTCTTTCTGTATAAATTTGTTGAGTTCTTATCTCATTTATTTGTTCATAAATTTTTGAAATCTCAGATTTATTACTAGCTATATCACCTTCAAGAGAGTTTATCTCTCTTTTTAATTCTCTAATTTTTGTTTTATCTACAAGTTTTTGAGCAAATAAATGCTCAAGTTCTTTAAGCTCTTCATTTAAAGAGACTATTCTACTTGCTCTAACACTATTTAAAGATTTTAATCCAGATATTTGATTTTCAAGCTGTATAACTCTTTGTAAAGAGATCTCTTTTTGATCTTTTAATCCCTTATTTGTAGTATTAAAAATATTTTCTTGATCTTTTATAATATTTTGATCTACAAGTTCACTTGGAAAAGTAATAGTTGGTAAATCATCTCTACTAGCTAATAATCTAGCTTCTGTAGCAATAGCATCCATATACTGTTTTTTTACTGCTTCAGCTTCTGATTTTGATTGTACTATATCAAGTTCTATTAGCACTTGATCTTTTTTTACAATATCTCCCTCTTTTACTAATATTTTAGCAATATTACCGCCTTGTAGATGTTGTACTACTTTTTTATCTGTATCAGCAGATACTTTTCCAACTGATACAGCAGAAGTTGTAAGTGGTGCAAATGCCATCCAACCACCAAATAGTACAAACACTACAAATAAAACCCTTAAACCAAATTTTATAACTTGTGTATCATCACCTGATGGCATTCCCTTAGTATCAATGTATTTTTCAGATTTTGTATCTATAAAAACCTCTTTGATTAATTTATAGATTTTTGAATCATACCAAGCACTTATTAATTTATCTTTCATAATTAGCTCCCTGGCTTAGTTAAGTTTATTTGTTGTGGTGCAATTTGTGCTGGTCTTTGAGGTGCTTGTGCAGCTTGATTTTGTTTTGCAACAGCTCCTAAAATCTCTTCAGTACTAGCATATCTTTCTATTTTTCCAGAGTTCATAATCAAAATTTTATTTGTAACTTTTAAAATATTTGGTCTATGAGTAATAATCACAACTGTTGTACCTGATTGTTTCAACTCTTCAACTGTTTTTAAAAGTGCTAATTCACCTTGTTCATCAAGATTTGAATTTGGTTCATCAAGAACTACAAAAACAGGATTATCATAAATAGCTCTTGCAAGTCCTATTCTTTGTCTTTGTCCTCCTGAAAGTACAACAGCTCCACTTCCAATTACAGTATCATAACCTTCAGGAAGTCTTAAAATCATCTCATGAACTCCAGCTTTCATAGCAGCTTCAATAACTTTTTCTGAATTTACTTCAGAAAATCTAGCAATATTTTCACTAATAGTCCCAGAAAAAAGCTCAATATCTTGTGGTAAATATCCTATATATTTTCCTAAATGCTCTCTATCCCATTGAGAAATATCAGCTCCATCTATTCTAACAGTTCCAATTTGAACAGGCCAAACTCCCAAAATAACTCTAGCAAGTGTTGATTTTCCAGCTGCACTAGCTCCTATAACTCCTAAAATATCACCTTTATTTATTGAAAAATTTAAATTTTCTAAAGTGTATTTATTACTTGCAGGTGGCTTTGCATAAACTCCCTCAACACTTATAAATCCTTTTGGAGCAGGAAGTTCCATATACTGTTTATTTTTTGGAAAATCTTTTAGTAGTTGATCAATTCTTTTATATGACATTCTTGCACCACTAAAACCTTTCCACGTATTAATCATCAAATCAAGTGGAGCCAAAGCTCTACCCATAATAATAGAACCAGCAATCATCATACCAGCACTAAGTTCCATATTTACAGCCAAATAAGCTCCAAGCCCTAATATCATAGATTGGAAAAACATTCTTAAAGTTTTAGATAAATTTGACCAAATTCCAGCTTTATTGCTTGCATCATTTTGAGCATTTAAAAAACCAAAATATTTTTCTTCCCATTTTTTTCTAACATTTGTTTTCATACCCATAGCATTTATAACTTCAGCATTTCTAATATTTGCTTCTAGTTGCATCATAGAATCTCTGTTTAGTGTATTTGCATTGTCCATTTTCTCTTTTGTTGTATATTCATTTAAAAAAGTAATAGCAACTAAAATAATAGCAGCAAATATTGCAAATATTCCAAAATATACGTGAAATATAAATAAAACAATTATATAAACAGGTATCCAAGGAGCATCAAAAAATGCAAAAAGACCATTTCCTGTTAAAAACTGTCTTAACTGAGTAAAATCTCCCATAAGTCTAGAAGAAGCAGCTTCAGGTTTTTTATTTGCTAGTTCAAATGTACTTTCAAAAATTCTATTGCTTAAAATGTTTGCAAATCTATTTCCAAACTTAACTAAAACTCTTGACCTTACAACTTCAAGTAAACCCATAGTAACAAAAAGCACTATCACTATAAGAGTAAGCATATAAAGCGTTGATTCACTTCTGCTTGTAAGAACTCTATCATACAATTGAAGCATATATAAAGGAGGTACCAACATTAAAACATTTATAAACATACTAAATAATCCAGCCATAAATATAGATTTTTTAGCTTTTATAATAGTTTGTTTTAATTCAGACTCTTCAACTTCATCTATTTTTTTTTCTTGTTTTGCCATAAAATTTCCTATTTTTAGTTGTTTCTTTGATATAAAAGATTCATTAGATTTTGTAAATTATTCAAAGATTTTAGATGAATATTTATAAAAGATATTACTCCATTTCTTACCCAAGAAGCTAAAGTTGCATCATCTAAAGCATTTAGTTTTTCAACACTAACAACTTTAAATCCTTTTACTAAAACTTGTTTTGTTTCACCCTCACCAATACTAAGCTCTCTATCTTCTAAAATTCCTGAATCCAAAATTATTTTTGCTAAACTTTTTGTTCTCATAGCTTCTTGTTCATAAGAAGTTAAAAATTGTATTGTATCTTTTAAAAGTTGTGTTTGATTACTTTGTTCGTCAAATAAAGCTTCACCCTCAGTTTCTGAAAGATTTTGTGCTTCAATATCAATTACAACTGCTTTTTGCTCTGGATTATCTTTTATATTTGCATAAGCAAATGGATATTTTCTATAAACAGCTGGTACATAGCTACTTAGCCATTTTCCTTCTCTATTCATAGCAAGATTTTCGCTACCTAAAGATGTAATAGCAAATAAAGATGGATTCTCCTCGGCTGAAAATACTATAGGTAAAGTTGCTGCTACATTTTCCGATTCACTTATAAGAACAGGAAAAGATGGATTCTCTTTTGCAAATAGCAGATTTTCTAATGGTTTTATTTTTAAATTACTATGTTTTTCTTTACTTAACAACTCTATTTTTTTATACATTTTATCTCCTTTGAT
>CAYQFC010000044.1:0-3594 GCA_964416585.1 uncultured Aliarcobacter sp. | reverse complement strand
TAAAATCTGCATAAATTTTGAGATGTTATCTTCAAAGCTTGAGCTTATAACTACTTCAAAACTCTCTTTTAAGAGTACATAAGCATATATAGTCACTGCTAGTTTTTGTGATACATCTACCATATAAGAGTGAAAAATTTCATAATCTTCTAAATCGTGAAATACACTCTCTTGGTTTATACCTTTTTTCAATATATGTAGTGGAACATTTGGGAGTGTTACTCTTACTTTTCTAGCCAATTTTTTCCTTTTAATTTTACACTGGAAATTTATACAAAAAATCTTTTACAAAATCAAATCATACTCTGACACCTATTTTTTAATTTTATTAATTGGTGTCAGAGTATAATTTATAAAAATTAACCAAAAAAAGAGTGAGCCTTGGCTCACTCTAGTCGTAAATTTAATATTATCGATAGTTAATTCACGTTTGTATTATAATAAACAAAATATAAATTTAAACTTAAACTTATATTTTTAAACTAAGAATGTATTATTTTTAACTTTAGCAGAATTATTTAGGATTTTAGTAATTATTTATTTAATTATTGATATATTACAGGTTTATTAAAATTACATAAAAAGGGAAAAACATGGCATTAACAAAAACTCAAATATCAAAGCTATATGTAGCAATATTCGGAAGAGCTTCAGAAGGTGAAGGAAATCTATACTGGCAACAACAAAATGGAGATATTTCAACTATTGCAAACGAAATGTTAAATACTCAAGCTGCAAAAGATTATTTTGGTGCAACACTAAACGATAACCAAGAGTTTATAAAGTTCATATATAAAAATTCATTAAACAAAACATACGAGCAAGACCCAGATGGAATAAAATTTTGGACAGATGTGTTAAATAGTGGTGTTTCAAAAGGTGAAATTGTAAAGATGATGATAGAAGCTATAGATTCTTATGCACCAGGTGGAGTAAATTATAACCCAACTGATATTGCAACTGTAAATGCTTATAATCAATTTGAAAATAGAGTTGAAATTTCTAATTATACAGCCGATAATATACTAATAACTCCTACAAATTTTAGTACTTCAATGAGCTTTAATGAAGATTTATTAGTAACTTATGATTCAAATACTCTTCAATCAGCAAAACAAAATATAGGTAATAATTTAGAATTTCATAACTTTCCAAATAACGGTTTATATGTTTATTCAGATGGTTTATTTACAAACAATAGCCATTTAGATGTTGTAGTTAAAGATTTAGGAATGAAAGTAAATGGTAATTTAAATTTTGAAGGTCAAAATATAGTATTTCAAATGAATGGAACAATTGAAAAAGGTATTTCTATGACTTCAAATATGGGAAATGATTTTATGCCAGGATTTGATTTTCCCGATCATGTAATATCTTCTCACGAATCAATATATTTAAATGATTTCTTACCAGATCAAGATTTCATAAGCATACCTGGGATTTCAGGACAAATGTATATGGAAGTATCAATGATTACAACTATTGGGGTTTTCATAGATGAAACAACAGTTTATTTCTAGTAAAAAGTAGAGTTTTATCTCTACTTTATTATCTCTTTCTTAAGCAATAAAATCATCATCTACAATAGTTCGTACAGCTGTCAAAGTCAATACACCATCACCAAAGCTTCCATAGTTTGGATTTGATACTTCAAGATAGAAGTATTCATTATCCTCTTTTATATTATCATTTAATAATTCAACTGCAATTATTGCATATGATTCATCTTTATAAAGATTTAATTGTCCGCTTGTTTTTATATAATCACTCCCAGCAATTGCTGTTCCATCAACTGTTTTATAGTTTACACTTATTATATCATCAACACTGTTTCTTAAAGGTAGGTATTCAAGCATAAAATATACATAAGCCTCATCTTCAGATACTATTTTTTTTACTTCGCTTTTTGATTTTGGAGCATTTGGAAGATTTGCTCTTATAGTTTTATCTATAAATTCAGCATAGTAAGATACTCTTTGATAAGCTGCAATTTCTCCAAAACTTGAATCAAGGTAATTGTTTATATCACCTGCGCCGTAAGATGTTAATTTTGTTGTATAACTTGCAATTCCTGCAATTTGATTATTTATAAATGCAGCACCTCCACTATCTCCAGAAGCTATTATTCCTTCTGTATTTCCTGTTCCTAAGTTTTGATTATGGTTTAAGTAAGCTATTATATCTGTTGAAGAGTTACCATTATCAAAGTCAGATATCAAGATTGTATCTTTTTGTGGACTCCACGATAACCTTGTTCCTGAATAATCCATAAGTGTTTTAAAATCAGCATCAAATGTATTTGTTGTTTTTAGTTTATAAATTGTGCTTAAATCCAAAGCTCCACTATTACCTGTTCCAACATCACCATAACCAACTGCTATATAATTTTTTGATATTTCATTTGTATCTCTATATATTTGGTATCTATTGTAAAGATTTGTAAAATTTGTATCAAATGTAACCATTGCTAAATCGCCATTTATATTTCTACTATCATAAGATGGATAAATCGTTACTTTTGCACTTAAAGTAAAGTTTTTAACACTATCGTAAAGATATATAGTTTTAGTGTCACTACTTAGTCCATCAAATACATGAGCAGCTGTAAGAATAGTTCTTCCATCATAAAGAAGATTTCCTGTACCATAAAAACCATTTGTACCAATTTTTAAAACACCATTGTAAAAATCATTTATTGAAGTTTTATATATAGAGTTTGTATAGTCTAGTGTTGTGGTCATTAATCTGTTTGGTTATCCAAACTATTTAAAAAATCAAGTGTGTTTTGAATCGAACTTTGTACATCATTATTTACTACGTTTGGTTTTGATAAGAGTAGTTGTAAAGTAGAGATTAATTGAGTTGTGTCTATGTTTGAATATTCTTCTTTATAAACTATTTCTTGTGGGATTATACTATTTATACTATCTTGAGAATTTATAGTTTGTGTTGTATTTGAAGTTTTATTTAGAGCATTGTTTACTAAAATCTCTTCTCTTAGTTCTTCTACAAATTCATTATAAGTATTTTGAGTTGCTTTTTCAAACATAACTCCAGTTTCGTACTTTTCATTTCCTATCATATAGGCTCTGTTTCCATGTTCTTGTTGTGTATTTCCATATTTTAAAACTGCATCTTGACTTGGAAAATCTGTACTAAATTGATTTTGGCTTAAAAGCTCTACTGCTTTAGAGTGAAAATTTGTATCATTTATATCTATACCCAAAGCTTTTACTGCATTGTTGTATTCATTTGTTGGTACACCTGTTATTTGGCTTCTTTGATGTATTTCATAAAAATTAAGTAAGGCTTCTTGACTTGGTGCTTTAGATATCTCTTGAATTTCTTCTATATTTGATGATTCTTCTAATGCTAACTTAAAAGAGCTACCTTGTGTTGATTCTATTTTATTTTCATTGCTTGAAATTATTGTACTATTTGTTTGATTTGTTGATATAGAAGATAACATTTTTACTCCAGTTATAAATAAATATTTGTATTCTATATTTATTTAGCTAAAAATAACTTTGATTTTTTAGATGGAGCTGGTGAAGGGAGTCGAACCCCCGACCTGCTGATTACAAATCAGCTGCT
>CAYQFC010000043.1:0-7670 GCA_964416585.1 uncultured Aliarcobacter sp. | reverse complement strand
GGGGTTGGCAAAGTATAAAATTTGATTTTTACTGTTTTTTGAGAAAGTCAAGAAGAGTCTATTCAAAGTGCAGCTGGAGCAAAAAGTAAAGAGGGAATTGCTCAAAAAGAGTTTGTGGATTTGATAAAAAACTCTGGATTTATCCCAGTTGAGCGAGATAGTATTTATAATGAGTTAAAAGTTTGGTAGAAATTCTACCAAGACTTTTTAGCTTTTTGGTTCTTTAAATTTAATAACTACTTTGCCTATAGTATTTATTTAGGTCAAAAATTCCATATTCAAGTGGATTTGATTTTCTAAATTCATTATCAAAATAGTCATAAAACTCCCAAAAATTTGGGTTAGCTCTATTTATATTATACTTTTCAAATTTTGCTTGATACTCTTTTGTATCTTCATAATTTTTTAATAAATCAAAAAAATCACTTAAATCGTCTTGTTTAACAGATATAAAAATATTTGGATAAGAGCTTATAAAACCTTCGATAAAATCGATATCATCTTTTGTAGGATCAAGTCTTGACTCTTCATTAAACATCAAAGCAACATTTTTATGCCATCTATTTACAACCAAAGAATAATTTAGAGTTTGTTTATTGTTTAGTTCTATTTTTATAAATGCAACATTTGCTTCACCACTTACAAAGTGTTGAATTGCTTTTGAAACATTTGGAGTTGATAGCGATTTTAAGGCATCTTCTATCTCTTTTTTTGAATTATAAGAAGTTTTTATCTCTTCTGGTATATATACTTTTTCAACAAAATTTATCTCATCTTTTTTTGTATTTGTTTGTTTTAATAAATTTGTGGCAAATTCAAACTTATAATCATTTGTCTTAAATTTAACTCCTGTTTCGTTTTGGCTTGGAGTATAAACCGTAAGGTATTTTGCCAACCAGCCAATATACCATGAATTAAAGTAGTCAATTCTACTTTTTTGTGGCAAAAACTCTAGAAAATTACTCTCTCCCTCGACTCTTAATCTATCCATATGAGTTCGTACAAGAAGTTGATGTGCTGTATTTCCAAATACATCAAATCCAGCAACAAGTGAGTAGTAAATTCGCTCTAAAAGAGGAAAATCAATTACCCAAAGAGTTTTAGGAATATTACCTAAAGCTCCTAGATGAAGAGATGCTGAGTCAAAATGTCTATAAATTGTTAAAACTGAATCATCTTTTTTGCTATTTCTAATATACTCCATTTTTAAGCCATCTTTATAGTATTTTTTATAAATATCAGCTCTATTTTTTGAATAAGCTTTGGTTTCACTCTCTTTTCCTAGATTTTTAAAAGTTTGAAAAAGAGATGGATCTTCACCTAATTGATTTGGAATTTTAAGATTAATAAAATTATCTTTTAAAAAGTTTTTATCAATTACGCTTAAATCATATTTTGGATCCATAAAAGCTACCCAAAAATGGTCTTGTATTACATTTAATGCAATTTGACCCTTACAAACAGGACCTTTAATAAATGTATTTATAAAAAAGTATATATCTTCAAGCATAAATTTATATCTACTAATTGCTGGAATTTGTTTGAAAGTTTCAAGTGCATTTGGGCTATTGCTTTCATTATATTCGATTAAATATGGTTTTTCATCCCAAGTAATATTAATAAAATTATCATTATAAAATTTTAGTTTTTCATCATCAATTTTATAAACCATATGGGTTTTATGAACAATTGTAGAGTCAATTATTTGAACTCTATAATAAAAAGGTTCATCTATTTTATCGTAAGGAAATCTTGTTGGAACTATTTTTGCCTTTTCTGGATACTTTGTGCTTGAACGAATTAGTTCATAAAAATTTCCACTAGTCTCATCAAAATAGATATGGGCTAAAAAAAGATGTTCATAGATATATCTTGAAGTAACTCTATTTTTTATATTAGGATTATTTAAAAACTCCTCAAATTTCAAAATATAGTTCTTCTCGAAACTTGATATTTTTTTATCCTTTGTGTCATTTTTTGCACCAAGACTAAGCCAAGTCATAATAGTGTTGTACTCATTTTTTGTAATATTTGGAAAACCGTAAGGCATGGCTTTGTGTGGATTTTTTTCAAAATAATTTTCTAATTCATCTTTGTTTTTTACACAAGTTAATTTATCAGTTTCAGGAGAATAAGAGCCTTTTATTTCAGGGTTTAGCTCTTTTTGAAATAAAAACTGCATCATAATTGATTCATCTGTATCTTCAAGATTATCAATTACAGATGAAAAATCTTTTTCTCTCCAATCTTTTGTGGATTGGGCATCTATAAATAGCCTTGTCGGTTCACTTGCATTTAATCTTTGAGCATAAACCTCTTTTTTTGTTGCTCCTCTATCAAGCCCTTCGAAAGAGTCAAGCTTTAATTGACAAGGAGAGTTGTAGCAAGAGTGACAAGATACACAACGTTTATCAAGAATTGGTTTTATATCTTTTGAAAATAAGATATTTTTATCTATTTTGTCAAATTCAACATCTAAAAGTTCCTTATTTGAACAAGCTGTAAATAAAAGAGTAAAAAGTAAAATTATTAAAAACTGAAGTTTCATATTTCCCCTATATTGTTTTGCAAATATTATATAAAAACTTTATTTTTAAAGTGCTTTTTGCTAAAATCCAAAACTAAATTAAAAGGAAAAAAATGCAACATTTAATAAGAACTTCTGATTTTACAAAAAATGAAATTTTAGATATTTTTAGTGATGCTAGAGCTTTTTTAGATTTCAAATTTTCTGATATTTTAAAAGGTAAAATAATAGTAACTTTATTTTTTGAAAACTCAACAAGAACTAGAAGCTCATTTGAAATCGCTGCAAAAAGATTAGGAGCTGAGGTTGTAAATCTTGATGTTGGAACTTCTTCACAAAAAAAAGGTGAAACTATGTATGACACAGTTTCAAATATAAATGCAATGCAACCAGATGCAATAATTATAAGACACAGCGAATGCGGACTTCCTGAAAGCTTAATTGGATATGTAAATTGCCCAATTATAAATGCAGGAGATGGAAGACACTCTCATCCAACTCAAGCATTTTTGGATTTATTTACAATAAATGAGTATTTTAAAGGCGATATTGAAGGTAAAAAAATAGCAATTGTTGGAGATGTGAGAAACTCAAGAGTTGCTGGGTCAAATAGAAGATTACTTCCACGATTTGGAATTGATGTAAATTTAGTTGCACCTGATTGCTTTAAGTATGAAGGAGATGAGTTTAAGCAGTTTAATACAATTCATGATGTTGTTATGGATATGGATATTGTTATGAGTCTTAGAAGTCAGCTAGAGCGTCACAATATCACATATTTTGAGTCACTTCAAGAGTATGCAAAAGATTTCTGTATTACAAATGAATTAATGGAGAAAAAAGAGTTTTTACTTCTTCATCCAGGTCCAGTAAATAGAAATATTGATATTACTGATGATGCATTAAAACATCCAAGATGTAAGGTTTTAGAGCAAGTTACAAATGGTGTTGCAATTAGAGCTGCTATATTAAAGAAGTTGATAGTTGGATAAAAAAGAGAATTTAAGAGAATTGCTAAATAAAAAAGGCTCTAAAAAAGAGCCTTTTTTATTTCTACTATCATATGATTTGCAAAGTTTTTATATAGAAAACCTAGAGAATAAAAATATAAAATATGAACTAAATAGCTTTGAAAATAGTTTTAAAGATGACTATTTTTTTGAAAAATTTCCAATATCTTTCAAAGAGTATAAAAATAAGTTTGAAAAAATAATAGAAGAGATTGAAGCAGGAAATAGCTATTTATTAAATCTTACAAGTAAAACAAAAATCAATACAAATTTATCATTAGATGAGATTTATGAAAATAGCAATGCTTTATTAAAATTAAGAGTAAAAAATGATAAAGATAATTTTGTCTGTTTTAGCCCTGAGAAATTTATAGAAATTTTTGATAATAAAGTTTATACATACCCTATGAAAGGCACTATAAATGCAAATATCAAAAATGCAAAAGAGTTGCTTTTAAATTCAGAAAAAGAGTTATCAGAGCATACTATGGCAGTTGATTTATTAAGAAATGACTTAGGAAAAATTTCAAAAAATATAAAAGTTGAAGATTTTAGATTTGTAGAAGAAATCCAATTAAAAGAGAAATCTCTATATCAAACAAGTTCAAAAATATCAGGAAATTTGGAAGAAATTTGGCAAGAAACTTTAGGAGATATTTTACTAAATTTGCTTCCAGCTGGAAGCATAACAGGAACTCCAAAAAAATCAACAATAGAGATATTAAAGAAAATTGAAGATTATGATAGAGGTTTTTATACAGGGATTTTTGGAATTTTTGATGGAAACTCTTTGCAAAGTTTTGTTCTTATTAGATTTATTGAAGAGATAAATGGTGAACTTTTTTTCAAAAGTGGTGGAGGAATTACTCTTCTTAGTGATATTAATTTAGAGTATGAAGAGCTTATAAACAAAGTTTATTTACCATTTTAAAGGATAATTATGTATTTTGAAACGATAAAATGTGAAGATTATGAGATTAAAAATATTTCATATCACAACAATAGAGTTGCAAAAACTATTGGAAAAAATATAAATTTGCAAGAGTATATAAATCCTATAAATAGTGAGCTTCTTAGATGTAAAGTTATTTATGATAAAGATGAGATATTAAGTGTTGATTATTTTGCATATAGTTTAAGGGATTTTAAAAAATTTAAGATAGTTTTTGATGATAGTATAGATTATTCAAAAAAGTATTTAAATAGAGAAAAACTAGATAATTTACTTTTGCAAAAAGAGTTTTGTGATGAGATATTTATTTTTAAACAAGGTTTTTTAAGTGATACAACAATATCAAATATTGCTATTTTCTATGAAAATATCTGGATTACTCCAAAAACTCCACTTTTGGAAGGAACAACAAGAGCTAGATTAATCGAAGAAAAAAAGATATTTGAAAAAGATATTACTCTTGAGATGTTAAAAAATAGTTCAAAAATAGCACTTTTAAATGCTATGATTGATTTTTTGGTAGTAGAGGATTTTGAAATTTATTAATTTTCTAGATTTTGGTTGAAATCTAAATTAAACTCAATTTCAATGATATTATCTTTTTTTATCATATTAATCGGGTAGTTTATATTTATTGAGTAAAGCTCCTCATTTAAACTATCGACTAAAGCAAAAAACTCTTTTGGCTCTTTTACTAAAATATTTATAATATAGCTATATTTTAAATAACTCTCTTTTTTCTCTTCAATATACCTAATTAGTGCATTTTGTGGCAAAAATATCTTTAGTTGTTCCATTACTCTTTCGTTTGACATAAGCTCATCTTTTAAATACTCTTTATCAAAACTACTATAATTTGTATTTAGATTTTTAAAATCTTTTGCCAAAACAAGAGCTTTAAAGTCTTGCTTTTTCCCTTTTTCTATGCTTTCAACCTTGCTATTTTCAAAAATAGAGATTAAAAGTGGTCTCATTAAAATTAAATTCTCTTCATCTTTTGAGAAAAGTTCCATTTCAAGGCTATTTTTGTTTAATTTTAAACTATCAATAGAGATTCCATCGGCAATTGTATTAAAAATTGCTTTTAGTTCTTTTTGAATTTTATCATTTATATTTACATGGTCTGGCAGAGTCAAAGAGTTGTTTATAGCTATAAACTCCTCTTGTTTTTCACCTAAAAATTTACTTTTTAATAAATCAATATCTAAAAGTGTATAAAATTTATATAATCCTACAAAAATAACAGCTAAAAAAATTATAAAATATAGATATTTAAAATCTCTTTTTATTTTTTTCTTTCTAGGAGTAATAAAACTTTTTTGATCCTTAGTATCTTTTGAAAGTTCAAAAATCTCTTCATCAAGGTTTATTGGAAGATAATCAATTTTTAAAAGTAACTCATTTGATAGCTTTTCAATAGAGCTATTTTCTAGCTGCTTTTGAGTATACAAAAGTGTTATTTTTTCTACAAAAGTATTTTTATTTTTAGAATAAAAATCAGCAAGGCTATTTTGAATAATTGTATTTAATTCAAAATCATATATCTCATTAAAAAGTTTTTGAGCTTCTAAATCATCATCGTAAAAGTGAGTACTTTTAACAGTTTGATAGCTGGGAAGATCAACAATTTTATTTTCTTTAATAATTCCTTGACTATTTAATATTAAAATATATGCTTTATCGTTGTAGATTAGAGCTAAAAATTCATTTTTACAGATATTTTTTTCGATATGTTTATTTAAAATATGAAATGCTGAGTAAATAAAATCAATTCCAGTTTTTACAAAAAAGTTTTTTGTTTCAAAAAGTGTTGTTTTTAGTACAGCTATATCGTATTCGTGATTAAATTTTGCAATTTCACAATCTTTCATTTTTGCAGATAACTCTTTTGGAACAAGAGAAGTGTTATCGCTTAAAAGTAGAGTTGAAATATATGTAAAATCGGTCTCTTCTTGTGAACTATTTATTTTTTGAGAAATATTTGAAGGTAAAATATCATCTTTAGAGATAAAATTAGAGTTGTTGGTTTCTAAAATTAAACTATTTAAGAACTTTCTATACTCTAATTTTACTTGAGACTCATTTTTTAAAACATTTATATATAAAGACTCTTTTTTAAACATTTTTTCCTACTTCATTGAGTGAATTAACATTTTACTTTTTATTAACTCTTTTGCTTCATCTAGACTTAAATTTTGAACACTAAAAGGCTCACTTATATAGAAATCTATTTTACCAAAAGGTTTTGGTAATACAAACTTATCCCATGATTTAAATTGCCAATATCTTGAAGGAATTGCATTAAAACATCTAATATTTTTTCCACTTTTTTGAGAAATAGCAACTATTCCATCTGCAATACTATATCGTGGACCTCTAGGACCATCTGGAGTAATTGCTATATCATTACCAATTTTTAGCTCTTTTAGGGTATTTATCAAAACTTTTGCAGCACCTTTTGAGCTTGAACCTCTAATTGAGCCACAATTAAATAGCTTTGCTATTTTTGCAATCATCTCACCATCTCTATTTTCACTAATAAGTGCTTTTATAACCCAGCCTTTTCTAAAATGATGATAGTTAAAAATTTGTGAAAGCAAATCACCGTGCCACATACAAAGAATAAATGGCTCTTTATCATCTTTTGGATGGTGATAGACTTTTTTATTCGTTGCATAGATAAATTTTACAATAAGATATAAAATATAAGGAGCAATAGTTTTTTGCAGTTTTTTCCACATTTAGCTTACAATCTCACCTTTTAAAGCTGTTCTTGAAGCTTCAGTTATTTTTACATCGACAAATTTTCCAAGCAACTCATCGCTTCCTTTTGCAAATACTAAAAAGTAGTTATCAGTGTAACCGCTTACTTCTCCATTTGGTTTAAGGCTTTCAAATAGCACATTTACAGTTTGTCCAACCATATCTGGCATTGAGTTTTCAAGATGTCTTTTGTGAAGTTCTATAAGCTCTTCAAGTCTTGCACTTCCAATACTATCTTCTATCTCTAACTCTTTTAGTTCAAGAGCTTTTGTATTTGGTCGTGGAGAGTATTTGAAGTTGAAAATTTGATCAAACTTTACTTGTTTTACAACATCTAAAGTATCCAAAAAGTCTTCATGTGTTTCTCCTGGAAATGCTACAATAATATCTGTTGTAATTCTTAAATTTGGAATTAGCT
>CAYQFC010000042.1:0-7766 GCA_964416585.1 uncultured Aliarcobacter sp. | reverse complement strand
ATATATTTAAAGAGCTAACAAAACTTCAAAGATGCTCAGGAAATCATAAAGAATTTATAAATTATATGCAAAATATTTGCGAAAAATTAGGATATTTGTGTCTTATTGATGATGCAAAAAATATTTTATGTAAAAAGAAAAATAGTAAGGCCAATTTGGTTTTGCAATCTCATTATGATATTGTATGTTTAAACCAAAATTGTATTCCAATTATTGTTGAAGATAGTGAAATAATAAAGGCACAAAACTCTACTTTGGGGGCTGATAATGGAATTGGTTGCTCATATATGATAGCTTTGATGCATGAAAATTTTGACTTAGAGTTTGTTTTTACAAGTGATGAAGAGATAGGACTTATAGGTGCAAATGATTTTGCACTAGGATTAAATGCAAAATATATGTTAAATCTTGATAGTGAAGAAGAAGCAGAAATTTGTATAGGTTGTGCTGGTGGGGTTGATATTAAAGCTATTTTTGAAAATAAGAAAATAGTAGAAAATAGTGATAATTTAGATTTATACGAAATAAGTATTTCAAATTTAGCTGGTGGACATAGCGGAGTTGATATAGATAAAAATATTCCAAATGCTATTAAACTTTTAATAAAAGCTATAAAAGAGTGCAAAGGAAAAATATTGGACATAAATGGGGGTGAGAGAATAAACTCAATTCCAGCAAACGCGAAAGCAATAATTGCCACAAAAAACCCTCCACAAAAGACCCATGAAAATATGAAAATAGAAAAAATTGATACAAAAAGTGAACATTTATCTATTTATGATGATAGTTTATTGGATTTTTTATATAACTTCAAAAATGGAGTTTTGGCTTTAAATCAAGAATTAGATGTAGTTCAAGACTCAATAAATTTGGCCTTAATAAGTACAAAATTAGATGGTATTGTTATTGAATTTAGTGCAAGATCTATGGTAAATGAAAATTTAATAAACATAAAAGAGAAAACAAAAAAGGATTTAGAAAAAATATCTTGCAGTGTTGAAACATATGGAAAATACAAGGCTTGGAGTCCTGATATAAATATATTTACAAATAAAATTCTAGATATTTATAAAGAATTTAATAAAAGTGCATCTTTAAGAGCAATTCACGCAGGGCTTGAGTGTGCTGTTTTTAAAGATAAGTTTCCAAACCTAAAAATCGCTTCTATTGGTCCAACAATTAAGTTCCCACACTCAAAAAATGAGTTTGTTTATAAAAAATCAATAGAAAATGTTTTTGAGGTTTTAAAAAAAATTGTATCAATGGATTTAAAATAGTATGTTTAAAAATATTTTACAAAATATAAATTGCCCTATTTTGATTATAGATAATCAAGAAATAATTTTTAAAAATAGTCAATTTATAGATTTAACTCCTGAAATTGACTTTAAAAAACTAGAAAAATCTTTTACATATTTAAATGAAACATATTTTGATTTTAATGATTTTTATAATTCAAAAAACAATAATATAAAACTTTGTTTCAGTAATAGATATTTTAAAATTCAAACACTAAAACTAGAAAAAAATATTATTTCTTTGATTTTTTATGATATTTCACATGAAATAGAACACAAAAATGAGTTAAATAAACTTCTATTTACAGATAATTTAACAAAACTTCCAAATAGAGCTAAATTAATAAACTCTCTTCAAAACGATGAATTTGTGGCACAATCTATTGTTTTATTAAATATAAACTCTTTTAAGGAGATAAATGATTTCTATGGACATAAAGCTGGAGATCAAATTTTAATATCAATATCTAATTTAATAAAAGATTATTTAAAAGACTTACAAGGTATTAAATTTTATAAATTTCCAACAGATAATTACTGTATTGTAAATTTAAACTTTGACAAAGATGATTTAATAAATATTATTGAAAAAATTTTAAAAAGTGTTGATGATACAATTTTTTATTTTGAAAACTATGAAATTGATGTAAGATTAAGAGCTGGATTGTCTTTTTCAAATAAAAATAATAAACTAATAACAGCAGATATTGCACTTCAAGCGGCAAAAAAAAGTAATAAAAATTATGAAGTTTTCTATGAAGAACTAGATAAGTTTCAAGAGTATGAGAACAATATGCTTTGGACAAGAAAATTAAAAAATGCATTTATTAAAGATAATATTGAAGTATTTTATCAGCCATTAATAGATAACAAAACAAAAGATGTCCACAAATATGAGTGCTTGGTAAGATTAATTGAAGATGATGGAAAAGTTATTTCTCCTTTTTTCTTTTTGGATATTTCAAAAAAATCAAATCAATATACAAAATTAACAAAAGTTGTAATAGAGAAAGCTTTTAAAAAGTTTTCAAATCTTCCTTACGAATTCTCCGTAAATATCTCTTATGATGATATAGATAAAGAGGATTTTTTGGATTTTATAAAAGAGATGCTAGAAAAATACAAGGTTCACAATAAAGTTATTTTTGAAATCTTAGAAGATGAAAGCATAAAAAACTATTCAGTAATTATATCTTTTATTGATGAGATAAAAGCCCTTGGTTGCAAGATTGCAATAGATGATTTTGGAACAGGTTACTCAAATTTTGAGCATATATTAAAGATGAATGCAGATTATTTAAAAATTGATGCCTCGATTATTAAAAATATTGCAAAAGATGAAAACTCATATAAAATAACAAAGACAATAATTGAGTTTGCTAAAAGTCTAAATCTTAAAACCATTGCTGAATATGTTGAAAGTGAAGAGATTTTTGAAATCGTAAAAAGTTTAGGAGCTGATTACTCTCAAGGCTACTATTTTAGCCCGCCAATCTCAGAACCAAACTTTAAATAATTAATAATATTTTTAAAATTATTAGCTATAATAACCATTATCAAAGGGGTTATTATGGGCTTTCTTAAAAAAATATTCTACACTTTTACTGCACTATTTTCTCTATATTTATTAGCTGGTTTTTTCATTCTTCCAAATATTGCAAAAGATTTAATTGTAAAAAAATTAGATGAAAATCTAAATGCAAAATCTAATTTAGAAAAAATTGAATTTAATCCACTAACTTTTGATTTAAAACTTCATAATTTTGGGCTTAAATCCAAAGAAAATATAGATATTTTGAAGCTAAAAGAGTTGCAAATTACTCTAGGTCTTTTAAAATCTTTCGAACAAAAACATTTTAGAGTTGAATATATTTTACTGGATGAACTTTTTTTAAATATAAATCAAGACAGAGATGGAAATATAAATTTAGCTCAATTATTAAAAGAGCAAGAGACTAAAGAAAAAGATGTAGTTTTAAAGCAAGGAAAACAAGAAGAGCTAGAAGAACAAGAGAATTTAGCATTTTTAATATCAAAAATAGATTTAAAAAATACAAATTTTAATTTTACAAGCCATATAAACAAAGAGCCATATAATCTTAATTTAAAAGATTTGAATTATACAATTTATGATTTAGGGACTTATAAAAACTATCTCTCTTCAAATAATTTAAAGTTTTTAATCAATAATAAAACAGAAGTTGCAATAAAAGGAGCTTTTAATATAAAGCCTTTTAAAGCCTATGGAAAAATTGATATAAAGGATTTAAGAGTAAAAGATTTTTTAAGTTTTGATGATAAATTATTTAATTTTAGTGTAAATGAAGATGCAAATATAAATCTTGCTTTAAACTATAATATTGATGCTACAAATGATTTATTATTAAATCTTAATAGTGAATTATTAGAGATAAACAGACTAAATCTGCTACAAAATGGCAATAATATAGCCTATTTTAAAAAATTAAATATAGAAAAATTTGATTTTGATTTAAAAGAGCAAATTATTAATTTTTATAATACTAAAATTGATAATTTATCTGCAAATATGATTATGGATAAAGCTGGTGTAAATTTTGCAAACCTTATAAATACCACAGAAAATAAAGAGAAAGAGAGTGAAGATTTAAAGAGTCAAAAAGCTTGGAAGATTAATTTTAATAATATACAATCAAATATAAATTACAATTTTAATAATATTTTATTAAATCATAAAATAGATATAAAAGATTTATATTTAAATGTAAATAACTTAAATATTGTTGATTCAACTGTTAATCTAAAAGATGCGAAAATAGATTTAAAATATGCTTCTTATCTTGATAATAAAAACAAAATAGATATACATTCACAAAATAATAATATAAAACTTCAAAATTTGAGTGTCATAAATGGTGATGTTAAAATTGGTGATATTGAGTTAAAAAAAGAGAATATAAGCTTTAAAGAGAAAAATTTAGATTTAGAAATTATCTCAAAAAAACTAGAGACAAATCTTAAAAATCTTGAAATAGCAAAAAATATAACTTATTTAAAAAATAGTTTAAATTTAAATGATTTAATATTAATAGATAAAAAAAACAACTTAAAAATAGTATCTAAGGCTTTAAACTTAAATACAAATAATTTTTTACTTGATGATAAAAATAATATAAATTTTAAAGAGATTATATTAAATAACCAAAATCTTTCGCTTTTTGAAAAAAGAAATAATTTAAAAATAGAAGCAAAAGATATAGCTATAAATAGTTTAGATTTTCTATTTGATAATAAAAATAACTTAAAAATTAAAAATATAAATCTAAAAAATAAAATCTTACATCTTGAAGATGAAAATAACAATCTATCTATTAATACAAAAGATATAAACTTATTATCAAAAGATTTACTAATAGATAAAGATTCAAATATAAAAATTACAAATATAAAACTAGAAAAACCAATAATCAATATCTTTGATGCTAAAAATGGTTTAAAAATTGATGCAAACAGAGTTGATTTAAACCTAAATGGCTTTAAATTTATCAAAAATGATATTTTTTTAGAGCAAATAAAATTATTAAATCCTGATTTGAAAATTTTAAATACAAATACAAATTTAGATATAAATGTAAAAAATATTGATCTATCTTTAAGAAAACTAATAAGTAAAGATAATTTTTTCAAAATAGAAAAAACAGATTTAATAAATCCTTTTATCTCAATCTCTTTAGCAAAAAATAATAATCAAATAGATGAAAAAGCAAGTGAAGAAGCAAATAAAAAAGTAAGTGAAAAAGTAGATGAAAATTCTGAAAAAGAAGCAATAAATAGTGAAAATAAAAATAGTTTCAAATTAAATTTAGGTCCTGTTGATATAAAAAATCTAAGCCTTGATTTTGAAGATAAAAATCTTGCTATTCCTTTTAAAACATCAATTTCAAAGCTAAATGGTCAAATATCAGAAGTTAAAAATAAAGATGATAGCACTTCGCAACTTGAGATAAAAGGTGTTGTTGATGAGTATGGTGTGGCAAAAATAACAGGAGTAGTAAATCCAAATAGCTTAAAGATTTTAACTGATATTAATATGAAATTCCAAAATATTGCTATGAAAAACTTTACACCATATACTGCAAAATTTGTAGGAAGAGAGATAAAAGATGGTAAGCTTGAGCTTGATTTAAACTACAATATAAGCGAATCAAATCTAAAAGCAAAAAATAGCATTATTATAAAAAAACTGGAACTTGGAAAAAATATTGAGAGCGAAGAGGCTATGTCCTTGCCACTTGATTTGGCAATTGCTCTTTTAGAGGATAGCTCAAATACAATTGATATAAATCTGCCAGTTTCTGGAAATGTTGATGATCCGCAATTTAGTGTTGCTTCTATTGTTTGGAAGGCATTTGTAAATCTTATAACAAAGGCTATTACTTCACCTTTTTCACTAATAGGAAGTCTATTTAATTTTAGTGAAGATGAGATAAAAAGTGTAAGTTTTGATTTGAAAGAGAGTGAAATAACTCCTATTCAAAAAGAGACTTTGGATAAAATTGCTCTTATATTAGATAAAAAAGATGATTTTGCTATTAAAATAACTCCTGCTTTTAAAGAAAAAGATGAAAAAGAAAAATTGGCAAACGAAAGAGCTTTGAATATAAAAGAGTATTTAATAAAAGATAAAAATATTGCTGAAAAACAATTAATTATTGAATCTCGGCTTATAAAATCTTCTTCAATAATAGAGTTAAATATAGAGCAAATAAAATAAATATAAGTTTAAATTATATTTTTATATAAGTTATTTTAATAATATTTATGTTAATCTTTTATAAATAACATTAGGATTTCTTATGAAAATATATATATTTATAGTAGTTTTATTTATATCTTTTTTGTCTTATGGGATAATAAATAAAAAAGAGAATAATCCAAAATCAAAAAGAGTTGAGTGTCAAGAAAAAGTAACAACATTTGAAAAGATTTTTAATAATAATTTAAAAAGCCAAAAAGAGCTTTTACAAACAAATAATTATGAAATTATCTCAAATATAGAGTATTCAAAAGCTATGAAAAGCAATCTTAAAAATAGTTATAGCACAAAAAATAGTGATATTATTTTAGAAAAAATATTAAAAAATCATAAAACTCACAATATGTCAAGTGAAAAAAAGTTGCAAATTTCATACACAATTTATGAAAATGACAAAAATGACAGTGGTAAAAAAAACAAAGATGCCTTTCTTTATGCTGGTTATCTACTATTTGAATTTAAATTTAAGAATGATTTGTTATATAAAATTCAAATTGATTATATGAATATTGATGCTAGTGATATTGAAGAGCGAATGATGTGTGCTGTTGATTCATTTCTAAGTATTTAGTGGCGACCCCAGCATGATTCGAACATGCGTCACTAGGAGGAAATCCTAGGGTCCTTGGCCGCTAGACGACAGGGTCATAAAAAAGACTAAAATTATATATTATTTTTGATTTCAAGATACTTAAAATAAGAGTTTATCTATCTTATTTTTATAATTTTTTCTTTGGAAATTTTATACATTTTTGAACTATTTGTCTCAAAAAATCCTTTTTTATCTACAACTTCAACATCACATTTTAAAAAAGCAAAATCATAAGCAAAACTCTTTTTTGTGTAGTTTGCAGAAGTAGAAGATAATAGTTTAAACTTTTTTATAAAATTATAAAAAGGTTCATCTTTATTTATAACTCTAAAAGAGTTTGAATTTGGATATATAAAAGTTGTTTTTTTACTATTTCGTACAATTTTTCTATATTTTTTTGGAACTCTTGTAAACTCTTTTAGGCTAGAAAAACTATCAACAGTCTTTAAATTTTTTTGATTTATTGCTCTTTGTTTTACATTTGATAGCTTCTCATCATCAAAAGATGAGAAGCCAACTGTTGTATCTGTTTGCACAAGATAGATTAGGTTTTTGTCCATTTTTTAGTAGTTTAAAAACTCTTGTATAGATTTTGGAGTTGAAACATCAGATGTCTTAAGCTCTTTTATTGCATCACTAGCAGCAATAGCAGCAGCTACTGTTGTAAAATATGGAACATTCATTCTTAAAACAGCTCTTCTTATCTCTTTTCCGTCGTCTTTACTTCTTTCTTGCTCTCCACTTGTGTTTATTGCCATTGCAATATCACCATTTGTAAGCAAATCAGTAATATTTGGTCTTCCTTCACTTAGTTTTAAAACTTTCTCACAAGCCACACCAGCTTCGCTTATGATTTTTTCTGTTCCACCTGTTGCACAAACTGTAAATCCACTTTCAACTAAACTTTTTGCAATAGTTGAAGCAAACTCTTTATCTAAATCACATAAAGATATAAACACTTTTCCACTCTTTGGAAGAGAGTTTTTAGCTGCATTTTGACTTTTTGCAAATGCCATAGCAAAGTTAGATGCAATTCCCATAACTTCACCTGTACTTTTCATCTCTGGACTTAAAAGTAAAT
>CAYQFC010000041.1:0-7771 GCA_964416585.1 uncultured Aliarcobacter sp. | reverse complement strand
ATTCAACAATGGAAGCTAGTTGGAATTTTATAAACTCTATAGGCAATAAAGATATAATTGCTTTAAGTAAAACTGATTATTGGGAAAAAAGACACAAAGATATTCCAAAATATGTTTTTAAAAATGAAAAAATAAAGAGTGTTGCAAATTGTAAAGCTTGTCATAGTGATATTGAAAAAGGGTTAATTGAAGATGAAAATATTAAAGATATTTCTGATTTTATGTAGTTTGTTTTTATGTCTAAATGGGGATAGTGATTATAAAAAGTATAAGCATTCTTATAAAAATCTTGATTATTTAAATTTGGATGATAATCAAGTTAGAGCTATTAAAGATATTTTGCTAGAGCTTAAAGATGAGTATAAAGAGTTTTATAAGTATAAAGATATGGTTGATGATGAAATAGAAGATATGATTGAAGAGTCAAATTTTGATGAAAATTTATATATTAAAAAAACTATAGAAATCAAAAAAATAGCTACAACTTTAGAAGCAAAAAGAATCAAAAGAATTCATGAAATTTTAAACGAGAAACAAAGAGATAAATTTGCTGATCACTTTAAGGAGTGGATAATTGAATAAAAAAGTTTTATTGATTGAAGATAATTTACAAATGCAATCTTTAATTATAGATTATTTAAAAGATTATGGGTTTATTACTAAAGCTTTTGATAATCCAAAAGATGTGTTAGAAGATTTTAAAACTAATAACAATTATGCAATTATAATTTTAGATTTGATGCTTCCTTTTATGGATGGATTTGATCTATTTAATAAACTAAAAGAGATAAAAAATATACCTATAATCATCTCATCAGCTAGAGGTGATATAGGAAATAAAATCCATGGATTTGAGCTTGGAGCCGATGATTACTTAGCAAAACCATATGAACCACGAGAGTTGGTTTTAAGAATAGAGTCTATTTTAAAAAGAAATTCAAATAAAACCTTTAAAGTTGGTGATTTTACTATAGATAGAGATAATAGAGCTGTTTTAGTGGATGATTATGCTGTTGATTTTACAAAAATAGAGTTTGAAATCTTTATCTATTTAGTTGAAAATCAAAATAAAATATCTTCAAGAGAGCAGATTTTAAATGCAAGTTCTTTAGATTTTAATACAAAAAATAGGACTATTGATATGCATATATCAAACATAAGAGCAAAAATTGGTGATGATTTTAAAAACCCTAAATATATAAAATCTATTTGGGGAATTGGCTATAAGTTTGTAGGTTGATATGTCAATTTTTAGAAAACTAACTATTCTTTTTGTAATAAGCTTTATTTTAATGACAATAATTGGTCTATGGATTGATAATATAAACTCAAAAAGAGTAGATAGTTTTGCAAAGGAGAAGTATTTAAAAGTAGTAGATGAAGTTCTTAAAAATATAGAGAATAAAAATTATATAAACTCTTTATTAGTAAAAAATGATTTAGAAAAAGTAGCTATTTTGGATAAAAATGGTTTGGAAACTATATATTCACAAGATTCAACATTTGGAAATATCTCAATATCTAAATATAAATCATTGAATGTCTATATTCTAAAAATAAAATATTTAGATGAAGAGTATATTTTTAAAGCTTTAGAACAAGAGAGTTTAAGTGATAAAACTATTTTAAATATATTGGTATTTTTAGATATTCTTGCACTTTTATTAATGTTTCTATTTATAATAAAAATATTAAACCCACTAAAAACTATAACAAAAGAGATAAAAGCTTTTTCAAATGGAAATTTATCAACAAGAATAGATATAAAATCAAATGATGAAATAGGTACTTTAGCAAATAGTTTTAACAAAATGGCAAGTTCCCTTGAAGAGTCTATAAAAACTAGAGAGGAGCTACTTCGTGATATTGGGCATGAGTTAAGAACTCCAATAGCAAAAGGAAAATTTGCTGTAGAGAAAATAGATAATTTTTTACAAAAAGAGCTACTTAAAAAGATTTTTTTTGATTTAGAGAGATTAACAAATGAGTTAATAGAGCTTGAAAAACTAAATATTACAAAGCTAAAGTTAACTACTTTTAGTGCAGAAACTTTGATTTTAGACTCTTTAGGAAAGCTCTATTTAGAAGATGAAAAAAAAATAGAGATAAATATTTATGAAGATTTTAAAATAGAGGCAGATTTATACTATTTGTCAATTGCGTTAAAAAATCTTATTGATAATGCACTAAAATATACAACTTCATTTCCAATTATTTTAGAAGTTTCTAAAAATAAAATTTCTATTTCAAACAAAGGTGAAAAATTAGTAAAAGATTTTGAACATTATTTAAAGCCTTTTACTCAAGAGTTAGCTCAAAGAGATGGTTTTGGTCTTGGTTTAAGTATTGTAAAAAAAGTTTTAGATAGACATAATTTTAGGCTTCTTTATAATTTTGAAAATGGAATTAACACTTTTAAAATTCTACTTTGAACTATAAAAACTGTCTCAATGGATACCAAAAGTAAAAAACAAATAATTAAAAATAAAAGAGAAATTTCTCTCTTTTATTTTATTTTTAAAAGATAATCAACTACATTCTCAACAAAAGCATCGTGCTTTCTATCTTTTCTATAAGCTATATACAATTTTCTTAGCATTTTTTGATTACCAATTCTTGATTCATACAAAGCTTCAGCCTTAAGAAGCGATTCAATAGCATTTCTTGATACAATTGAAACTGTTGGAGTCTCATTTTTATCTGAGTGCAAAACAGTTTGAACAATTGTTGTAGCACTCGTAACTTCACTTGTAACATTAAAAGTATCGCAATCAGGATAATTTGCTTTTTCTAGTGAGTCTTTAAATAGAAGTCTTGTGTTTGACTCAGGATTTCTACATACCCATTTGTACGATAATAAGTCATCGGCTTTTGCACGTGCTGGAAGTTTTTGGTTAGAGAATATTACAATCTCGTCATCCATCCACTCTCTATAGATAATATCTTCATTTGCGATATAGTTTTCAACTAAAGCTATATCGATTTTTTTATCAAGTAAATCTTGAATAGCCTCATGTGAAACAGAAACATTAATTGATACATCATTTCTTATATTCTCTTTTAGATTATTTAGAAATCTTGGCAAGATGTAGTTTCCAATTATAAAACTAGCTCCAAAAATAAAAGTAGTGCTTTTGTTCATGATTTTTAATAAATCTTTCTCTGCATTACTTACACATTTTTCAATTTTTAAAGCAATAGCATGGAGAATTTGCCCCTCTTTTGTAAGCTTTATTCCGTTTTTCTTTCTATCAACAATTTGAACATCTAAATAATCTTCAATATATTTCATTTGTTGAGTAACAGCAGGTTGTGAAATTCCTAGTTTTGCAGATGCTTTAGAAAACGATTTTTCTCTTACAACAGTTAAAAAAGTTTCCAATTTAGCAAAATCATTGAGCATTAAATTCTCCAAAAATAAATTAATAGAATAATAACATTTTTTTATATATAGAATAATTAAGAAGAATAATGTTTTTATTAAAATTATGGTATAATCTAAGTTTATTGGAGAAAAAATGTCTGAAAATTTATTAAATCTATTAAACAATTCGCAACAAGATGCAGCAAAGCATATAGATGGACCACTTTTAATTCTTGCAGGTGCTGGAAGTGGTAAAACAAAAACCATTACAACAAGATTGGCTTTTCTAATCTCAATTGGAATAGATCCTAAATCTATTTTAACTTTGACATTTACAAATAAAGCAGCAAATGAAATGAGAGATCGAGCCTTTGCATTATTGGACACTTCAAGTTTAAACACTCCACCACTTTTGTGTACTTTTCATAAGTTTGGATTACTATTTCTAAAATTTTATATGATGGAGTTAAATAGAAAAAATAACTTTATTATAATAGATAGTGATGATAAAAAAAGAGTTCTTAAGTCAATAAATAAAGATATTCCTACTGCTTTATTATCAAGTGAGATTTCAAAATATAAAAATTCAATTATGACTCCACTTGAAGTTAAAGCCCAAGCCCAAGGAAAATTATATAGTGAAATTGCAGATATTTATTTACAATATGAAGAACATTTAATAAAAAATAACCTTGTTGATTTCGATGATTTAATACTTCTTCCATATAAAATTCTAAAAGATAATCAAAAACTTTCTCAAGAAATAAGTAGTAAATACCAATATATAATGGTAGATGAGTATCAAGACACAAATGAGCTTCAATATAGACTTTTAAGACTTTTATGTACAAGCCATAATAATCTTTGTGTTGTTGGAGATGATGATCAAAGTATTTATGGCTGGAGAGGAGCTACTATTAAGAATATTCTAAATTTTAGTGAACATTTTTCTGGTGCAAAAATTGTAAAACTAGAAGAAAATTATAGATCTACTGATACAATTTTACTTCATGCAAATGCACTAATCGAGCATAATAGAGATAGATTGGGTAAAAAACTTGTTGGTACTAAAGATAAGGGAAGTTCTATAAAAGTTTATGAATCAAATGATGAAAATGATGAGACAAGAAAGTTGCTTGAAGATATAAAGAGCTTAATAATAAGTGGTGAAAGTGGAAAAAATATTGCTATTTTGTTTAGAGTAAATGCTCTAAGTCGTTCTTTGGAAGATGGTTTTAATAAGGCAGGAATAAACTATAAGCTTGTTGGTGGAATGAGATTTTATGAAAGAACAGAGATTAAAGATTTAATAGCGTATTTTAGAATTCTTACAAACTTAAGTGATAATTTTTCAATAAAAAGAGTTATAAATAAGCCAAAACGTGGAATTGGAGCTACAACAATTGAAAAACTTGAAGAAAAAGCAAATGAGCTTAAAATTTCAATTTTTGATTTAATACAAGATTCTACTCCTGATGAGTTGAGTTCTATTGTTGGAAAGAAAAATGCAAGAACACTAAAGGTTTTTGAAGCTTCAATATTGGATTTAAGAGAGCTTATGCAAGAGTCAAGAATGAGACTTCTTGATAGTTTTGAAGAGACTTTCGACTATAAAGCTTCATATGATAATCTTCCAGATGGCTTTGAAAGACAAGCAAATATCGATGAATTTTATGGGTATATTAGAGATTTTTTTATACAAAATCCACATCTTGATTTAAAAGATTTTTTAAATGAAATAGCATTAGAAAATCAAAGTGATGAGTATAGCAATGATGCTGTATCTATGATGAGTATTCACTCATCAAAAGGTTTAGAGTTTAAACATCTATTTATTATTGGACTTGAAGAGGGCTTTTTCCCAATTATTGGAGATGGAACTGACTTAGAAGAAGAGAGACGACTAGGATATGTAGCATTTACAAGAGCCATGGATAATCTTACTCTATCTTTTGTACATTCAAGATTTTATAAGGGAAAAAGAACACAATTAAATAAAAGTAGATTTCTAATAGAAAGTGGCTTAGTAAAGGGAAGCTTAGTGATTGAGAAGCAATCTGGATTTAAAAAAGGTGATATGGTAAGTCATAAAATCTTTGGACAAGGAAGAGTTGAAAAAGCTGTAAATGCTGGAAAAGACTATAAATTAACTATCAATTTTGGTGGGCAAAAACGAGATATATTGTCATCTTTTGTTGAAAAGATATAGAGGTAAGATTTGCAAAAAAGAGTTTATGAAAAAGGGGAGGTAAATAGACTATTGGTTGTAAATAAACCTATGTTTATTAGCTCTAATTTTTATTTAAATAAGTTTAAAAGAGCTTATAAAAATAAAAAAGCTGGATTTAGTGGAACTTTAGACCCTTTTGCAAAGGGTTGTTTAATTGTTGCATTTGGGCAGTATGCAAAACTTTTTAAATATTTAGAAAAAACTCCAAAAACATATAAAGCTGTTATTTGGCTTGGGGTTAGTTCTGAATCTTTGGATATAGAAAGAGTAATAAATGTTGGTTTTGAAGAAAAACTAGCTAAGGATTTAATAGAGCGAGAATTACTGAGTCTAAAAGGTAAAATAGAGTATATACCGCCAAAATTTTCAGCTAAAAGAGTAAATGGGTTAAAAGCATATGAATTGGCACGGGAAGGCTTGGATTTTGAGTTAAAAAGTTCTACTATGGAGATTTTTGATATAAAATTACTAAACTATAATCATCCATTTATTAGTTTTGAAGCAAGTGTTAGTGAAGGAAGTTATATTAGATCATTGGCTCAAAAATTTTTAGAAAATATCTCTTGTGTTGGAACATTATCATATCTTGAGCGAGTTTGTGAGGGAAAATTTAAGTTTGAAAATCATAAAGAGTTAAATCCACTTGATTTTATTAATATTCCTAGAAATAGCTATTTTGGGACAAAAGAGTGGTTGGAGTTTGGTAGAAAAATATCAAAAGATTATTTAAGTATAAAAGAAAATGGTATGTATATTATTGAGCTTGATGAGTTTTTTTCTATTATAGAAATAGATGGAGATGATGTAAAATATATTCTAAATAAAATTCCAAATCAAAAGGAAGAAAATGACAAAAAAATCCTATGCTAAGGTGAATGTTTTTCTTAAAATTGTTGGAAAAAAAGATAATTATCACTTAATAGCTTCAAGATTTGTAAGAGTGAAAAATCTTTTTGATGAGATCTCTTTTATAAAAAAAGATGTAGAAAGTTTTACCTTGATTGGAGATTTTTCTTGTAATTTAGAGAAAAATACAGTTTACAAAGCCTACAAAGAGCTTGAAAATTATAGTGGTGTAAAAGAATTTTTTAAACACAATATTGTAAAAATAGAAAAAAATATACCTGAATTTGCTGGACTTGGTGGTGGAAGTTCAAATTGTGCTAGTTTTTTAAATATGGTAAATGAAGCTTGTAATTTGAATTTAAGTAAAGAAAAACTAGCAAAAATTGGCTTGAATATTGGGGCAGATGTACCATTTTTTGTTTATGAATATAATAGTGCAAATGTGAGTGGAGTTGGAGAGATTGTTGAAAAATTTGAAGAAGATAGCTTAAATATCGAAGTTTTTACTCCAAAAATTGCTTGTAATACAGCAAAAATTTATCAAACATTTAGAGAAAAATTTTATAAAGAGTTGCAAGAAGAGAGAGTAAAAGAGCTTTTTTCTACTAAATCTAAAGATATTTTAGATAGATTTTCAATTAAAGAAGCAAACGATTTGTATAATCCTGCAATATATTTAAACAAAGATTTAGAGCAATTTGCAAAAAAATCTTGGTTTTTTAGTGGAAGCGGAAGTTCATTTTTTAGGATAATAGATGAAGAAAGATATTAAAAAAAATTTAGTTTTTAGAAATAAAAAAGCATATTTTGATTTTACAATTTTAGATACTATTGAAGCTGGAATTATGCTTGAAGGTAGTGAAGTAAAGGCTATAAGAGAAGGAAGAGTAAATTTAAAAGATAGTTTTGTACGAATTATTAAAGGCGAAGTTTTTTTACTAAATGCTCACATTTCGCACTTAAGCACAACTCACTCTACATATAGACCAGATGAAAGAAGAGCTAGAAAATTACTTTTACATGGAAAACAAATAGATAAAATGTATGCAAAAGTGACAAAAGATGGTATTACTTTGGTATGTACAAAATTATATTTTAATGAAAGAAATATGATAAAAGTAGAAGTTGCAACTGCTCAAGGGAAAAAATTACATGACAAAAGAGAAAGCTTAAAAGAAAAAACTCTAAAAAGAGAGTCCGATTTAGTTCTGAAATCTTATAAATAGGATATTTTTTATCTTAATATTTTATTAAAAAATATAATAAAATATGCAATTAATCGTTAATTAATCGTTAATTTTTTTGTTTAGTTTAAGTTTCTCTTGGATATT
>CAYQFC010000040.1:0-7830 GCA_964416585.1 uncultured Aliarcobacter sp. | reverse complement strand
TTATTTAAATGTACTTTTTATACTTAAAAGCCTACAAGAATTCTCAAGAATTGCTATTTTTTTTACAAGTTCATGAATATCTCTATCATATATATAAGTACCAACTCCTTTTATAATCATCATATTATTTGGAGAAGTTTTAAGATATTTTGTAATTTCTAAAGCATTTCTTTTGTACCAAGTTGAAAAATCACCAGGATCATATATTGAAATTTTATTAAACATTGTTTTACCAAAATAATCTTCAAAAATAATATTATCATTTACTAAGCTATATGCCGTTGTATATATTGGCATTCCAAATGCAATATATTTTGCTTCGTGGATATTTGTATATATTGTAGAGTGAATATGTGCTTCAATACTTGCTATGTTCCATCTAAAATCTTGCTTATTCATATTTAAAGAGCAAAAAGAGTTTTCATTTATATTATCAAATACAGCATCTTTTGTATTAATCATAAAGTTTGATTGGTCTAATTTTGCTGATAAAGAGCCGTGATATATACCAAAAAAGTTTTTACTAAACATAGAAAATGATAAATCAGATAGAAGTTGCATTGTATTTTTATCAATCATTTTTAGCCTTAAATATTTTTTGGATATTATATATCAATTTTAATAAAAGGATTAAATTGCAAGAAATTCCGCACATACCTGTTTTATATAGTGAAATACTGGAAGCTTTTAAGAGTATCAATGATGGTTTTATAATAGATTGTACAACGGGATATGCAGGACATAGTAGTGGTTTATTAAAGCAAAATAGAGATATAAAATTGATATGTAATGATCAAGATGATGAGGCTTTAGAATTTTCACAAAAAAGATTAAAAGAGTTTGAAAATAGAGTTATTTTTAATAAAGGAAATTTTGAAACAGTAATTTCTAAATTTAAAGAACAAAATATTAAAGGAATTTTAGCTGATATTGGGGTTTCATCACTGCAACTTGATAAACTTGATAGAGGATTTAGTTTTAACTCTTTGCCTTTGGATATGAGAATGAATCAAAATCAAACTTTGGATGCTGCAACTGTTGTAAATAGCTATTCAGAAGTTGATTTGGGGCAAATTTTAAAAAATTATGGCGAGATTAGAGAGTATAAAAAAATTGCAAATTTAATAGTTTCAAATAGACCTTTTAGTACAGCAAAAGATTTAGCAGAGTTTTTATATAAAAGAATGCCAAAAGGAAAAATACATCCAGCAACTTTGGTTTTTCAAGCAATTAGAATTGAGGTAAATGATGAATTAGGTGTTCTTGAAAGGCTTTTTGATTCAATAGAAGAGCATAAAATTAAAGATTGTTTAGTTGTGATTGTCTCTTTTCATTCACTAGAGGATAGAATTGTAAAAAACTATTTTAAAAAATGGAGTCAAAACTGTATTTGTCCCGATGGAGTTTTTAGGTGTGAGTGTGGAAATAATCACTCTTTAGGAAAGATTATTACAAAAAAACCTATAATTCCAAGTCCAAGTGAGATAAAACAGAATCCAAGAAGTAGAAGTTCAAAATTAAGGATATTTAAATTTGATTAGATTAAATTCAGCTAGTGCACTTTTTATTGTTATTTTTTTGTTTATTTTAGCAGTAATTTTATTTCTTCCAAAAATATATTTTGCAAATAATATTTACTATACAAGTAAAGATATAAATAAGCTTTATGCCCACTATATCTCACTTCAAGAAGAGAATAAATTTCTATCTCAACAGCTTGAAGATATGAAATTTAAAAATCAAATTATAGACTCTTTATTATTTAACCCAATGGTTCAAATAGAGCAAAAAATAGATAAAAATAGTCTAGAAGAGTAGTTTTCTAGACTATTTTAGTTTAATATTGTAATTCCAAGAACCTTATTTAAGATATTACTATCTTTTGTGAAACCTTCAAGTTCAATACCAGGTTCTAGTGTTGTTAGTGTTGCTTTTCCAATAATATGTCTAAATTCTTGATTATTTTTATCTTTTAATCTTATGCTCCAAACATTGTGAGCCACTATCGGTTCACTATTTTTAATACCAATATACAACATAATATGCCCTTTTAAATAGACTAAAGTAGAAAAAGGAATACCATTTTTTCTAATAAACTCTTTTTTCTCTTCAAGATTTAGATTTGACATATCAAGATATTTACCATTAAAAGTTTGAGATTTTGAGTTTCTGTGAAGATATTTTCCAAATACTGCAAAATAGTCTTGTGTAAAACTTGAACAATCTCTATTGTTTAGTAGTCCACCCCAACCATAAGGCTCGTCAAGAAGAGTATTTAATATTTTTACACGATTTTGATTATTAAATTTTAGAGGTAATTGCTCTATTTCATCACTATTTAAATCAATATAAGAGATTTTTGCATTTAAAAACTCATCTTTTTTTGCTATTAAAAACTTACCATTTTGTCTTGGAAATAGTGTTCCTAGCTTTACATACTCTTTAAAATTTATATCATAAATAGGAAATTTCTCTTTTATACTCATAAAATAACTGTTTGTTTTAAACTCATTTATAAAGTTTTCATCAACAAAAGCAATACTGTTTATTTCAACCCAACCACCAACAAAGTGTGATTCTACATATGCCCAAGCTTTATCTAAAGATAGATGAGAAACTATTAAAGGGGTATTTATTTTGAGTAAAGAATTTTGATTATAATCAAAAGGAAAACCCTCTCCAGGAAGAGTTGGATTATAGAAAAATGGCGAATTTGTAGGCATTACTCTTACATTTGTATTTTTTAAAGTAATTGCTTTTTTTATGTTTAAGTTGTACTCTTCAAAGTTTGTATTTGAAATTAAACTATCAAACCACTCTTTTGAAGCTAATTTATGATTTTCTAAATAAATTTTTTTATTTGCATAGCTTAATCCCCACATAGCTTCATTTTTTGGATATGAAAGCTTTGAAGCAAGCCAAGGATTAAAATATTTTGTTAAAAAATTATTACTAGCACTCTCTTGATTTAGGAAATTGTCATCTGCACTATTTGAAAGAGAATTTAAATCACTTTTTTGAATAGAAAACTCTTTTTTTATAGGTTTTATTGGCTCTTTTGTGCTACAAGAAGCTAAAAATAGAACTATAAATATTGAGGAAAAAGCTAATTTTATACTTTTAAAACTACTATTTCTCATCTTTAAAAACTTCCAATGCTTTTTCTAAATCATCTTTTGTATCTATTCCAAAAGATTTTGAGTTTACCTTTACCATAGCAATTTTGTAGCCATTATCTATTGCTCTTAGTTGCTCTAGTTTCTCTATATTTTCAAGTTTTGAAGAGTTTAAATTACAAAATATATTTAGAGAATTTTTTGTAAATGCATAAATTCCAATATGACCAAAATAGCTAGAATTTTCATCTCCATCTCTATGAAATGGGATTTTTGATCTTGAAAAGTATATCGCTTCTTCAAGATTATTTAGTACAACTTTTACTAAATTTGGATCATTTGCACTAATATTGGAAATCTCTTTATAGCAAGAAGTTATTAGAGTGTTTGGACATTTTTTCACCTCTTTTGCTCTATTTATCACAGCTTGAACAACTTCAAGCTCAATAAAAGGCTCATCTGCTTGTACATTTACAATAATTTCATCATCTTTTATATCCAAATTATTTACAGCTTCATTTATTCTATCTGTTCCGCTATTGTGTTCTATACTTGTCATAATAGCTTCAAAACCATACTCTTGTGCTAAATCCATAACTTCGCTACAATCAGTTGCAATTACAACTCTATCAAGAGAACTTACTTGCCTAGCAGTTCTTATAACCATAGGAAGACCCATAATATCAGCCAATATTTTGTTTGGAAATCGGCTTGAGTTTAGTCTTGCTGGAATTATTATCATTTTTTTTCTCCAAAATCACTTTTTAAAATAGTTTATTATATTATAAAACCACTAAACACATAATGAAAGAGAATTTATGAAAAAAACTATAACAATTATTGATACATTTGGATTTCTATTTAGAAGCTATTTTGCTCTTCCACCACTTCGCTCTAATAGTGGTTTTCCAACAGGACTTTTGACAGGATTTATGAATTTTATAGCAAGTGTTGGAAAAGATTTTAAAACTGATTATATAGTTTTTGCTCTTGATGCCAAAGGGGATACATTTAGAAATGAACTTTATAGTAACTATAAGGCTCAAAGACCAGAAGCTCCAGAAGATTTATTAGCTCAGCTTCCAATTGCAATTTCGTGGATAGAACAAATGGGTTTCAAAACAGCAATAAAAACAGGATATGAAGCTGATGATATGGTTGCTAGTATTGCCAAAGATGCTGTGCTGAAGGGCTTGGAAGTAAGAATAGTTTCTCACGATAAAGATTTATATCAGTTAATTAGTGATGAAAATAGTGTTTATTTGTTTGAACCAACAAAAAAAGAGATTATAAATGAAGCTAAATGTATAGCAAAATATGGAGTATTACCTAGAGAATTTACTGATTATCAAGCACTTGTTGGAGATACGGCTGATAATATTCCAGGAGTAAAAGGTGTTGGAGCAAAAACAGCAGAAGCTCTGATAAAAGAGTTTAAAAATATAGAAAATATCTATAATAATATCTCAAAAATTGAGAAAGCAAGAGTTCAAAATCTTTTACTTGAAAGCAAAGATAATGCCTTTTTATCCAAAAAACTTGTAACTTTAAAAGATGATTGTCACTTTATAGATAATATTGATGAGTTTATATTGCCACTTGAAAATCCTATTTTAAAAATAGCAAATGAGCTTGAAAACTATGATATGAACAGGATACTTGATAGAGTAAATAAAAATGGTTTAAGTTATAAAACTGCTATTCCAAAAGATGTTGTAAATGAGCAAAAAAGCGAAAAACCAGAATATATTTTATTAAATGATGAAGCAGCTTTGAGTTTGGTTATAAATAAAATTCCAAGAAATTCTATTGTTGCTTTTGATACTGAAACTACCGATATTGATACGTCTAAAGCAAAAATAGTTGGATTTTCTTTTGCTTTTGAAGAGAATAAAGCTTATTATGTGCCAATAGCTCATAACTATTTAGGAGTAGAAAAGCAAATTTCATATGAAGTTGCAAAGCAAACAATAGAGATTTTAAATAGGTATAAATTAGTTCTTCAAAACTTTAAATATGATTGGCAAATTGTAAAAAATAACTTTGATATAGAGTTAAAGTTATATGCTGATACTATGATTTTATCGTGGGTTTTGGATACTGCAAGTAAAGTTGGAATTGATTATCAAATAAAAAAATATTTTGGGATTGATATGATACCATTTTCACAAATGGTAAAAAAAGGAGAAGATTTTTCAAGTGTTGAACTTGAAAATGCAAAAGATTATGCAGCCGAAGACGCTTTAATGACCTTAAAACTATTTAATAAACAGCTTGAAGTATTCAAAGAAAAAAATGAAGAAGAGCTTTTAAATATAGCTTTTGAGTTGGAGTTTCCATTTATTTATGTTTTGGCAAATATAGAACAAAGAGGGATAAAAATAGATTTAAATTTATTGGAGATCTATAAGCAAAAAAGCCAAATAGTAATAAATAACCTAAAAGAGAGTATCGTTTCAATAGTTGGTTTTGATTTTAATTTAAGATCTCCAAAACAAGTAGGAGAAGTGCTTTTTGAGAAGCTTGAACTTCCACCTTCAAAAAAGACAAAAACAGGATACAGTACAGATGAAAGTGTTTTAAATTCACTTTTTGACTTGCATCCAATTATTCCACTAATGATTGATTTTAGAGAAGCTGATAAGCTTCACTCTACATATATAGAGCCACTTTTAGAATTGGGAAAAAAAGATAGCGAAAATAGAATTTATACATCATTTTTGCAAACAGGAACAACAACAGGAAGACTTAGTTCAAAATCTCCAAACCTTCAAAATATACCAACATTTAGTGCTAATGATATTGATATTAGAAAAGCTTTTGTATCAAAAGAAGGATACAAGCTTGTTGGAGTAGATTATTCACAAATTGAGCTTAGACTTTTGGCACATTTTTCAAAAGATATTGCTTTAGTTGATGCCTTTAAAAATGATTTAGATATTCATTTACAAACAGCTATAAAGATTTTTGGAGAAACTGAAGCGAAAAGCAAAAGAGCAGTTGCAAAATCTATAAATTTTGGGCTTCTATATGGAATGGGAGCAAAAAAACTAGGAGAAACACTAAATATTAGTTCAAAAGAGGCAAAAGTATATATTGACTCTTATTTTGAAGCTTTTAAAAGTGTGAAGGATTATTTAAAATCTATTGAGGATGATGCTGTAAATCTAGGTTTTGTAAAAACTTTATTAAATAGGAAGAGATTTTTTGATTTTCAAGGAGCAAATCCTATGTTAAAAGCAGCTTATTTAAGAGAAGCTGTAAATACAAAGTTTCAAGGAAGTGCAGCTGATTTAATAAAACTTTCTATGATAAAAATTGAACAAAAATATAAAGATAATAAAAATATAAAAATGCTTTTACAAATTCATGATGAACTTATATTTGAAATAAAAGATGAATTTGTAGAAGAAATAACAAAAGAAATAAAAAATATAATGGAAAATATTTTTGTCTTAAATGTACCATTAAAGGTTTCTTTGGCTGTTGGTGGATCTTGGCAAGAGTTAAAATAGTTATAAAATTATTAAAAAGTGTAATTTTACTTTGACAAAGAAAGAAATTTTTGTTATTATTTTACTTGAATTTAAAATTAATAGAAGAGTGAATTATGTTAAAAGTAATTAAAAATATAAGAAAATTAAATAATACTAAATTGTTATTGCTAAGTAGCGATAAAGATTATGCAACAGAAATAAATGGTGACTTTAAAGAGTTTAAACAGGTTAAAACCCTAAAAGAAGCACTAGATGCAGCTTTAACTAGTCAATTTGATGTTATTGTTATTGATACTGATTTAAAAGATTGTAGCTTTTATGAGGCTTGTTCGGAGCTAAATAATATTGCTCCTAATCTTCCAAAAATTATTATTTCTGGAACTACTAAAGAAGAAGATATAGTTAATTCAATAAATGTTGGTGCTTATACAGTGTTATCAAAACCTTTAAGAGTTGAGGATTTAAAACTTACAATTATAATGTGTTTAAATCAGACAAAAAGAGGTGATAAAATAGAGTTTGATCATGGTATTTATTTTGATGAATATAGAGATCAGTTTTTTAGACCAGGTGGAATTTTAATCGATTTTACAAGACTTGAAAAATCTTTTTTAAAGCTTTTAATCACTAAAAAGAATGAAGTTATTGATTATGATACAATAAAAGATGTTGTTTGGAAAGGTAAGGATATGTCTATTTATACAATGAGAAATATTGTAAATAAAATTAGACAAAAGACTTATTATGAAATTATTAAAAACCAATCTAATAGAGGATATACAATAGATATTATAAAAAGTTAAATTAGGGGCGAGATGGAAGAGTTAATAGTTACAAGAGAAGAGTTGATACAACTTTTTGATACAGATGTTATAGTTGACACTGGAAGAGGTTGGACAATCGAAGGTGTAAAAATTGATATTGTGGCTCTTCATGATGTTGATCCGAAATTTATTCAAGATATTACAAAAGCTGATTATTATAAGATTAAATTAAAAAAGTAAAAATTACTTTTTTAATTTATATGCAAAAAGAGATAGACAAAGCAACAAAATTCCCAAAGATTGTAGTATTCCCATTGTTAGCCAATTTCCTACTAAAAAACCTAGTTGAGCATCTGGTTCTCTAAAGAATTCTGCAATTATTCTAGCTATTGCATAAAAAACTCCATACATTAAAGCTAATTGACCATCAAATAACTTTTTATTTCTAAAGTA
>CAYQFC010000039.1:0-8037 GCA_964416585.1 uncultured Aliarcobacter sp. | reverse complement strand
TTAGGTTTTTTATCTTTTAATAGATAGTGGAGTAAAATGAAGAAGTTGTATTATAGTTATGAAATGTTGAAAAATGATACATTTGAATTATTAAATTTATGTAAAAACTTTAAAGAGGATGCAATTTTAGGTGTAGCAAGAGGTGGTTTGACTTTATCTCATTTGATGTCTCAAGCTTTAAATCAGAGAAATCTTTTTATAATTAATGCTATTTCATATAATAAAAAAGAGCAGAAAGATATTGTTGAGATTTTTAATATACCTAATTTATCGGGATTTAATAAAGTTTTAATTGTTGATGATATAATTGATAGTGGAAAAACCATAAAAGAGATTTTAGCACTTCTTAGTACAACTTATCCAAATATTGAGTTTAAAATAGCGACTCTTTTTTATAAGGAAGATGCCTTAATAAAACCTGATTTTAGTGTAAATAAGACAGATATATGGATAGAGTTTTTTTGGGAAGTAGATTTAGATTTAAAAGGTAAAATATGAATATAAATAGTAGTTCTAAGAGATTTTTAGTTATTGCAACTTTATTTATGGCAAGTGCCATTGCTCTTGGTGCATTTGGTGCTCATGGGCTTAAAAAAATATTAGAGCCTGAAATGTTGAAGGTTTTTCATACAGGTGTTGAATATCAATTTTATAATACTTTTGGGCTATTTTTTGCAAGTATTATATATATTTTAAAACCAAATTCAAAGAAAGTTAGATTGAGTCTTATTTTGATTATAGTTGGAACTTTAATTTTTAGTATATCTTTATATGCATTAACAATACTTAACATGCCAATATTAGGTGCTATTACTCCAATTGGTGGAACTTTACAAATAATTGCATATTTGCTATTATGTTTTGGTATTTTAAAAGATTAAGGAGAAAAAAAATGGCAGTTAAAGAGCATTCATTAGATATTTCGGCAAAACTTGATATGCAAGAGATGAAAAATGCAGTTATACAAGCAGAAAAAGAGATAGAAAACAGATATGACTTTAAAGGTATTACAAAAGATATTGATTTAAATATTGGAGCTAAAAGTTTAACTTTAATTAGTGCAAGTGACAATAAAATCGATGCTATGCTTGATATTATGATCTCTAAAATGAATAAAAGAGGAATAAGTATAAATTCACTTGAAGAGATAAAAAAAGAGGATAGTAGTGGTGGAAATAGAAAATATACTTTTAAAATAATTGATAGTATAGAAAAAGATGAAGCAAAAAAAATTCAAACAGAGATAAAAAATTTAAAACTTAAAGTAAGCGCTGTTAATCAAGGTGATACTATTAGAGTTACAGGTAAAAATATAGACGATTTACAAGTAATAATGAAGCATTTAAGAACACTTGACTTAAAAGCACCACTTGTATTTGATAATTTTAAATAATGAAACTATTGCTTCTTGAGGATGATATTGCACTTAGTGATATATTAAACGATTATTTGTGTGATAATGGATTTGATGTAACACTTTGCGAAAATGGTCAAGAAGCACTAGAAAAACTAATTGAAAATAGCTTTGATTTAGCTATTTTAGATATAAATACACCTTTTGTTTCAGGGCTTGAAGTTTTAAAAACACTTAGAAATAATTATAAAAATAATCTTCCAATTATAGTAATAACTGCATATCAAGATATAAATAATTTAAAAATTGCTTTTGAAAATAGAGCTGATGATTACTTAAGAAAACCTTTTGATTTAGAAGAGCTAAAGCTTAGAATCTTTAAGTTAAAAAGAGAATACTTGCTTCAAGATGATGAGTTTGTTTTGGAAGAAAATCTTATTTTTATGCCAGAACTTTGCAAAATTTTAAAAAATAGTATTTCATATAGTATTGCTCAAAAAGAGCGAGATATTTTGAGATATTTTATAAAAAACAAAGATAGAGTAGTTTCAAATGAAGAGCTTTTTTTAAATATTTGGGCTTACGATGAAGCTCCTAGTGATGCAACTATTCGTGTTTATATTAAAAATTTAAGAGAAATTATAGGAAAAGATAAAATCTCTACAGTTAGAGGGGTTGGATATAAATTTGAATAAAGATGAGAAAAAAGCACTATATAGTTTTTTGTTTATCTATATAATTTCTACAATTTTTCTGCTAGGAACAATTTTATATATTTACTACTCAAATGAGATAAAATCTTTGAAAAACAGCTGTAGTATGGAACTTTATAACTCTTCTATGAGTATAAAAAATGAGATATTAAATAAGTATATGAAAAATGATAAGTTTGTTCCATTTGAGCTTATGAATGAAGATATAAAATATGCTATTTATGATAAAGATAAAAATATTATTTTTTCAAGTTTACAGAAAAAAATAGATATTGATTTTGATAAAAAGAGTTTTTCGAATGATAAATATAACTATTTTATAACTACAATAAATGATGATGAAATAGTTATAAGATACATTGTGATTGAAAGTTGTCAAGAGTATAATAATATAAATAAATTAAAATTAATTGTATTTATAGTATTGGTTTTGAGTGCTGTTTTTATTGGTTTTATTGGTTATTTTCTATCTTTAATACTTTTAAAACCTATTAAAAAAAGAGTTTTGGATATGGATAAATTTATTAAAGATTCAGCTCACGAATTAAATACACCAATAACTGTACTTTTAAGCTCTGTTTCTATGTTAAAAAATTCTAAAAATCCTGAAAAAATGATGAGATATATAACAAGTAGCTCAAAGCAGATATCACAAATTTATAATGATATTCAATTTGCAACTTTAAATGATTTTAAAAATAATCATATTGTAGTTTTTGATTTAAAAGATATTTTACTTGAAAGTGTGGAATTTTTTCTTGATATTGCAAATTTAAAATATATAAAAATAAATTGTGAATTTGATAGTTGTTTTGTGAAAATGGATAAAACAAAAGCTCAAAGAGTATTTAATAATCTTATTTCAAATGCAATAAAATATAGTAAAAAAGATTCACAAATTAATCTAAAATTGAGTAAATATCTATTTACAATTGAAGATTTTGGAGTAGGAATAAAAAAAAGTGAGCAAAATGATATATTTTTGCGATACAAAAGAGGAGAAAATAGTGAAGGTGGTTTTGGAATAGGACTTGATATTGTAAGAACAATTTGTAAAGAGTATGATTTGGCTTTAAATTTTGTGTCACAAGTAGGCATAGGAAGTAGTTTTTTTGTGGATTTTTCAAAAATTAGTGAAAATATAAAAAAATAAGATTAATAAAGATTTTGTTAAAATAGAAAAAAATATAGAAGAAAAAGATGATAAATAATATAGAAAATGTAGAAATTTGTGAACTTAAGGATACAAAATATATAAAGCCTTTGAAGATTAAGTTTACACAAAATGGTATTTCAAAAACTTGGGAAGCTGTAAGAAGTCATGATAGTGTATCGATTTTACTCTATCATATTGAAAGAAAAGCTTTTTTACTTGTAAAGCAGTTTAGAATTCCTGTTTATCTAAATGATAAGTCAATAAAGTTTACCTATGAGCTTTGTGCAGGGCTTATTGATAAAGATAAGAGTATTGAAGAGATAGCAATTGAGGAGATTGATGAGGAGTGTGGTTATTGTGTGAAAATAGAAAATCTTCAAAAAGTAACATCATTTTTTACAAATGTAGGAATTAGTGGAGCAAAGCAACATCTATTTTTTGCTACTATTTGTGAAAATCAAAAAATTCATAGTGGTGGTGGAATTAATGATGAGCAGATTGAACTATATTTTTTGGAAGAGAATATGGTTGATGATTTTATTTTTGATGAGGAAAAAGCAAAAACACCTGGTCTTATGTTCTCTTTGTATTGGTTTTTGAAAAATAAAAATAGTTTAGGTTTGTAGATGAAAAAATATTTAATAATTTTATTTTGTGTCTCTGTTTTATTTGCCCAAGAGGAGCAAATTCCTGAAGAACTTGATATAAATAACTCATTTATAACAAAATATGAGTATGGAAAAATGTTGTTTAATAATCCTAGGGGAGTAGGTTGTAATAACTGTCATGGTGATGATGCAAGAGGAAAAAAGCTTGTTGATTTCAAACACACAATAAATGAACACACAACAAATAATAAAAAAGAGTTTAACTGCTCTTTAGTTGCTCCTGATATAAAATATATAGAGTATGAAATATTTTCAAAAAAAATAAATTCAAAAAAGAATGAAAATTTGAAGTTTGAAAAAGAGCAGGTTTGCGATAAGCTTATATATCAAGCAAATGTTATGCCTACTTATTTTTTGGTTGAAGATGAAATTGAAGCTATTTATTATTATATTCAAAATATGAAAGAACCCTTAAAAAAGCCACAACAAAATAGTACAAAAAAGAAGTAGCTATCTTGAAAAAGCTACTCCTATTCCTATATTTGTAAGCTCTTTATCGTAATCTATTAAGCTTTGACCATATCCGTGAAAAACTTGGAAAAGCCCATAGCTATTTTTTGAAGCAATAAAATCTGGCAAAGGGAAAGTCCAGTTGAATTCAAAAGCACCTTTATTTGTCTTATCAAATCTTAAATTATTTCTCAAAAGAAGCTCAAAAGTGTGTTGTTTATAGGCATACATAAAATTTAAATCGCCATATCCATAATATTTATTAAAATCTGAATTATCGTCATCTTGGCTATTTTCAGGTATTCTATACCAAACTCTTGGAGTTATAAATAGATTTGCAAACTGGAAATATGATTCAAAATAGACTCTATTTAAAGATCTGCTTAGATCATCTTTTTTACCATTTGAAGAGTGGATAAATGAGACTTTTAAAGCTTTCAAATACTCATCGCTTATTGGTAAAAGTGCAAAAACTTCAGGCTCATAATTTGTCTCTCTAAAAGGTGCTGAGTGTTTTGTAGTTTGCCAAAAAGATTTTTGAGTGTAGGCTAGACTAATAGTCTCATCAAAACCAAAAAAATTCTCCATCAAAGGTTTTTCAATACTAATTTGAAAAGATGTTTCAAAATTGTGCCTATCTTTTATATTTTCAAAGGTATAAGTTGCAGGAAGAATATAGTTTTTTTTGTAAGGATATATTCCAAAATCCTTTGTTACAAGCTGTTTTAAGCTATTTTCTGTATCTTTATCATCTACTTCATCGATATTTCTTTCAAAAAAAGCTCTTTTTAGATTTATTTTTTTCTCTTCTTTGTTTGTGTTAATCTTTTCAATATAACTATCTTCACGGCTACTGTTTAAAACGGCCGCCTTTTTATATAAAAGCATTGCTTCTTTGAAATTTCCTTCATCTTCAAACCTTTTGGCTTGTTCTAAAATATCTTCATTTGAAGCAAAACAAAAGCTTGTTATTAAAAGTAGTAAAAATTTTTTCATTCAAATTTCCATAGTTTTTTGAAATTGTACTTAAGTTATTGTTTATAGTTTATGAAAGAGATAAATTGATATAATCCACAAAAATTTTATAAAAAGGTTTAAAATGCTTGTTGCACCATCTATATTATCGGCTGATTTTGGGAATTTAGAAAGAGATATTAAAGCTATTTGTGAAGCTGGTTGTGATTTGGTACATGTTGATGTTATGGATGGGCATTTTGTACCAAATCTTACTATTGGTCCAGTTGTTGTGGAGCCTGTTGCAAAAGCTAGTTCTAAGCCACTTGATATTCATTTGATGGTAGAAAACAATAATTTCTTTGTAGATCTGTTTGCTCCTTTAAAACCAAAATATCTATCTTTTCATCTTGAAAGTGAAAAACACCCACATAGACTTATTCAAAAGATAAGAAGCTTAGGAATAAGCCCTGCAATTACTCTAAATCCACACACAAAAGTTGAAGATATTGAGTATTTATTAGCTGATTTGGATATGGTTTTATTGATGTCTGTAAATCCAGGATTTGGTGGTCAAAAGTTTATTCCTAGTGTTATTGAAAGAGTTATTAAACTAAAAGAGTTAATAAATAGAAGAAATCCAAACTGTTTAATTGAAGTTGATGGCGGAGTAAGTGATAAAAATATAAAAGAGCTAAAAGATGCTGGAGTTGATATAGTTGTTGCTGGAAGTTTTGTTTTTGGAAGTAGTGATTATAAAAAAGCAATAGATAGCCTAAAGGTTTAAGCTTGAAAACAAGAGTAAAAATCTGTGGTATTACAAATTTAAATGATGCCCTTGATGCTATAAATGCAGGTGCAAGTGCTTTGGGTTTTGTATTTTATAAGCCATCTGCTAGATATATAAAGCCAGAAGATAGTCGAAAAATTATTGAAGCTTTGCCACCTTTTGTGCAAAGTGTTGGTCTTTTTGTAAATGAAGACGCAGATTTTATAAATAGTGTTTGCAAAATTTCAAAAATATCTTTGGCACAAATAATTGATGATGAAAATATTGTTGATTTTAATGCTTTGAATATAAAATATCTTAAAGTTGCAAGAGTAAAAAGTAAAGAAGATTTAAAAAAACTAGAAGATGATTACTATTTAGTTGATGCTTTTGTTGATGAATTTGGTGGAGCTGGAAAGCGACTTGCTTTGGAGTGGTTTGAAAATATTGATTGTTCAAAATTTATTCTTGCAGGTGGATTAAGTAGTGAAAACCTAAATGAGCTAAAAGGTTTTGGATTTTTTGGTGTTGATGTAAGTAGCGGTGTTGAAAAAGAAAAAGCTAAGAAAGATAAGCAAAAAATGATAGATTTTATAAAAGAAGCTAATGAAATCGCCTAAAAAAAAGTATATATTAAAGCCAACAAAGCCAACTTTTGTGGAAATTATAAGAAGATTAAAAAAAGAGCCAATTGAGTTTTTGGAGTTTTTATCTCTGCTTGAAAATTATAGTGAAAGGCTCTATGAAAGTAGTGATTTAGAGTTTGAATTACTTTTATTAAATGGTTTTCCACTTGAAATAAAAGATAATTTTGTCTACTTAAATACAACAAAAGAGCCAATATCTTCGCAAACTTTTTGTTTTGTAGATATTGAAACAAATGGTGGAAACCCACAAAAAGGGCATCAGATAATTGAGCTTGGGGCTGTTAAGTATAGAGATGGAAAAATTGTAGATAAGTTTGATACTTTGGTTTTTGCAAAAGAGCTACCACCTTATATCCAAACAGTTACAAATATAAGTCTTGAGATGTTAAAAACAGCTCCTAGAGTTGAGAAAGTATTAAAAGAGTTTAAAGAGTTTTTGGGAAATGATGTTTTTGTGGCTCACGATATAAAGTTTGATTACAATTTTATATCACAAAGTTTTGAAAAATATAGTTTAGGAAAACTTTTAAATAGAAAACTTTGTACAATTGATTTAGCCAAAAGAACTATTGCTTCCCCAAAATATGGACTTAGTACACTTAAAGAACTTTTGGATATAAAAGTAGCAAATCATCATAGAGCATATTTTGATGCACTTGCTACAAAAGAGATTTTTGAAAAGTGTTTAGAAAATATTAATCAAAAAACTATTAAAACAAGTGAAGATTTAATAGCTTTTTCAAAATCAAATAATATTATTAAATTAGATATTTAGCATTTTAGGATAATAAAAAAAATCTAATTCACCACATTTTCTATCTATTTTGTTCCAAGAAATTAAGTCTAAATTAATCTTTAGAATCCCAGATGTTGGGATATTTTCACTAAAACCTCCCAGTAAAAAATCTGCTAAGTTGTTTAAAGCTGGATTGTGTCCTATAAGGAAAACTAAATTATTTTCACTGTCTATGTTTTTTAAAACTCCTAAAAGATTTAAAAAAGGTGTTTCATATATTTTATCTTCAAAAATTATCTCTTTTTCACAACTAAACTCTTTTAAAAAATATTCCAAAGTTAATCTTGTTCTTTTTGAAGGAGATGAAATTATTAAATCAGGATTTTCTACTATTCTTTTTAGAAATTTTGCCATTTTTGGGGCATTTTCTTTACCTCTTTTGTTTAAGGGTCTATCAAAATCTATCAAAGTTTCATCTTTCCAAGATGATTTTGCATGTCTTATTAAAACTAACTCTTTCATAAATAACCTTTACTTATTAATTTAATATAATTAAATCTTATTTTAAAACAATCTTTTATTAAAAAATT
>CAYQFC010000038.1:0-8044 GCA_964416585.1 uncultured Aliarcobacter sp. | reverse complement strand
TTAAATATTGATTACCCATTAAATCAAACTTGCTGTGGACAACCTATGGCAAACTCTGGTTGTGCAAAAGATGTAAAAGTTCTAGCAATAAATTTTGTTAATAATTTCAAAGATTATGATTATATTGTTGCACCTAGTGGTTCATGTGTTACTATGGTAAAAGAACACTATGCAGAATTTTTTAATGATGACAAAGATTACAATAAAGTAAAAGCTTCTATTTATGAAGTATGTGAATTTTTACACGATATTATAAAAATTGAAAATATAAAATTTGACCACTCTTTCCCTTACAAAGTTGGAGTACATAATTCATGTCATGGACATAGAGTTTTAAAACTTGCAACTGCTAGTGAGTTAAATATTCCATATGATTCAAAATTAAAAAATCTTTTGAATAAAGTAAATAACATTGAATTAGTAACTTTAAAAAGAGAAGATGAGTGCTGTGGATTTGGTGGGACATTTAGTGTTGCAGAAGAAGCAATTTCAGTTGCAATGGGAAAAGATAGAATAAAAGACCATTTAGATTCTAATGCACAAATAATAACAGGTGCTGATATGTCATGTCTTATGCATATGGATGGAATCATAAATAGAGATAAAAATCCAATAAAAGTTATGCATATAGTTGAAATTCTAGCAGGAGTTAGACCATGAGCACAAATCACAACCACTCAGATAATGCAACAAAATTTGTAGCAAATGACGAAAGAATGCATTGGCATGACCAAGCATTATGGTTTGTAAGAGAAAAAAGAGATAGAGCTAGTAAATCTATTCCTGAATGGGAAAATTTACGAGAGTATGCAAATCAAATCAAAACTCATACGATGGCAAACTTAGATAAATATCTATTAGAATTTGAAAAAAATGCAACAGAAAAAGGAATAACAGTTCACTTTGCTTGTGATGCAAAAGAGCACAATGAAATAGTACATAAAATTTTAAGTGAAAATAACGTAAAAAAACTTGTTAAATCAAAATCAATGTTAACAGAAGAGTGTCACTTGAATCCTTATTTAGAAAGTAGGGGAATTGAAGTTATTGATACAGACTTAGGTGAAAGAATAGTTCAACTAAGACACGAACCGCCTTCTCATATAGTTCTTCCAGCAATTCACTTAAAAAAATCTGATGTTTCAGATACTTTCCATGAAAAATTGGGAACTGAAAAAGGAAATTATGACCCAACATATCTTACACGTGCTGCAAGGGCTGCACTTAGAGAAGACTTTTTAACAGCAGATGCAGGATTAACAGGAGTTAATTTTGCAATTGCACAAACAGGTGGGGTTGTAGTTTGTACAAATGAAGGAAATGCAGATATGGGAGCTAGTGTTCCTAAACTTCATATTGCTTCAATGGGAATTGAAAAAATTATTCCTAGACTTGAAGATTTAAGTGTATTTACAAGATTGTTAGCACGTAGTGCAACTGGTCAACCAATTACTTCATATACTTCACATTTTCATGGAAGTGTTGAAGGTGGAAAGATGCATGTTATTATCGTTGATAATAAAAGAAGTCAATTTTTGAGTTCTCAAAAAAATAAAAAAGCATTAAATTGTATTAGATGTGGTGCTTGTATGAATACTTGTCCAGTTTATAGAAGAAGTGGTGGTCACTCTTATGAGTATGTAATACCAGGACCAATTGGTTCTATTTTAGGAAGTGCTAGACATCCAGAAGCTCACAATAGTTTACCATTTGCCTGTACATTATGCGGGTCTTGTACAAATGTTTGTCCAGTTAAAATAGATTTAGATTCACAACTTTATAGTTTAAGACAAGATTTAGGAGAAGCTGATTTAATTGATAGCAAAAAGAAAATGGCTATGAAAGTAACCACTTGGCTTATGAGTAAACCTATATTATTTGATTTTCTTGGAAAAACTGCAAGATTTATTGTTCCAAAACTTCCAAATTTTATAGTTTATAATAAAGCAAATGCGTGGGGAAAACAAAGAGACTTACCAAAATTCCCTAAAAAAAGTTTCAAAGAGATGTTTAAAGATGGAGATTTAGATGACTAGTAAAGAAAAAATTTTAAATTCTATTAGAGAAAATAATATTGTAAAAGATGTAAAACTTCCTTCTTATGAAAATTTTGGAATAAAATTTGATAATAAATTTGAAACATTTTCTACAATGCTTGAGAGTGTTGGTGGTAAAGCTTTAGTTATTGAAAAAGAAGATTTAGATAAAACAATAAAAGAGTTATATCCAGATGAAAAAATTATTGCTTCAAATGTAGATTTTTGTAGTTTAGGAAATTTTGATTCAAATTCACAAGATGATACTCATAATCTAAAAGATATTGATTTAGCTATTGTAAAAGGTAACTTTGCAGTTGCAGAAAATGGTGCAATTTGGATGAAAGATGAATCAAATAGACATAGGTCTTTATATTTTATTGCACAAAATATTGTTATTGTAATAAATGAAAATGAGATAGTAAACAATATGCATGAAGCTTATGAAAAACTTAGTTTTGAAAAAGCTGGTTTTGGTGTATTTATCTCTGGACCTTCAAAAACTGCTGATATTGAACAATCGCTTGTTATTGGAGCACACGGTCCAAAATCAGGATATGTAATTTTTATCAAATCTTGATATAATTGCTAAATAGGAGAAATAATGAAGTATTTTTTACTATTTAGCATACTTTTTTTTAATATATTATATGCAAGTCAAAATAAAGAAGTATTATTAATTCATTCATATCATAAAGGATATGCATGGACAGATGATATATCAAAAGCAATTGACAAAAACTTTTCAGAACATAAAGATATTGAGCTTACAACTGTATATATGGATACCAAAAGAATAGATGACTCATCTTACTTAGAGGATCTATCAAAATTATATAAACAACAATTTTCAAATCGTAAATTTGATTTAGTAATACTAAGCGATAATAATGCTTTTGATTTTGTATCTAAATATTATGACTATTTATTCAAAGATGCTCCTATTCTATTTTGTGGAATAAATAACTATAATAAAACGATATTAGATAAATTACCTCTTAAAGAAGTTTCAGGAGTTGCAGAAGAGGTAGATATAGAAAAGAACTTTGAACTAATTTCAAAATTACATCCAAATTTAAAAAATCTTTTAATTATAAATGATAAATCTATAACTGGTTTAGCTGTAAAAAAAGATTTAAATCCAATAATTGAAAAATATTCAAAAAAATTCAACATAGAATATACAGATAACCTAGAAATAAGTGATTTAAAAGATAAAGTTTCTGAGTTGGAAAAAGGTGATAGTGCAATTTTATTTGTACTTTTATTTAAAGATACTACTGGAAAATATTTTACATATAAACAAAGTTTTGAAGAGGTAAGAAAAGTAAGCCAAGTTCCTATTTATGGTCTTTGGGATTTTTACTTAAATAGTGGAATGGTTGGAGGATTATTAACTTCTGCAATTGCTCAAGGAGATACTGTATCAAAAATGGCACTAGATGTGCTTAATGGAAAAGATATAAAAGATATTCCAGTAGTTGAAAAATCACCAAATCTTTATATATTCAATTATGATGAATTAAAAAGATTTAATCTTAATGTCTCAAAATATATTGATAATCCTATAATTATCAATGAACCTAGTTCAATATATAAAGAGCATAAAAACTTTTTTATTATTACAATTCTTACAATTTCACTATTAACTATAATCGTTGTAGTTTTAAAAGCAAATATACAAAGAAGAGAAAAACTTGAACGTGAACTTTCAAATAGAATAGAGTTTGATAAAGTGCTTTTGGATACCATTCCTAATGCCATTTATTATAAAAATGTTGATGGTCATTTTTTAGGTTGTAATACAGCTTTTGCATCTTTAGTAAGTTCTACAAAAGAAGAGATTATAGGAAAAACCGCTTTTGACTTTTTCCCAACAGAAATTGCGACAAAAAATACACAAATTGATAAAGAAGTATTAAAAACTTTTACTACAATTAGTTTTGAATTTACTTTTTATACTTTATCAAATGAGATGAAACATATCATTTTAAATAAAGCAGCATATAAAAACATAGATGGAACTATTGGTGGAATTGTTTGTATTATGGACGATATGACAGAAAGAACCCAACAAAGACAATTTTTAATCCAACAAAGTAAATTGGCTGAGATGGGAGATATGATTGCAGCGATTGCGCATCAATGGAATGAGCCTTTAGTTGAATTATCTGCACTTGTTCAAGATATTGAAACATCTTATTTGCTAAATGAATTAAAAGATAATGATGTAAAAAATTTTGTTAATGATTCTATGATTCAAATAAAATATATGTCTAAAACTTTAAGTGATTTTAGAAATTTCCTAAAACCTTCAACAAAAAAAGTCCTTTTTTCAATTTCAAAAGCCTTAAATGAAATAAATGAAATTATAGGAAAACAAGTTTTTTATTCAAATATAAATATGAATTTTAACTATAAAAATAAAAATGAAGAACTTCTCATTTACGGATATGAAAATGAATTTAAGCAAGTTTTACTAAACATTATAAATAATGCAAAAAATAAAATTGTTGAAAAAAATCTTCCTTTAAATAAAAAAGGAGAGATAAACATAAACATTCAAAGATGTGAAAATTGTAATATGATAGAAATTATTGATGATGCTGGAGCAATTGATGAAAAAATCATAAATTCAATTTTCGAACCTTATTTTACAACAAAAGAAAATGGAATGGGTTTAGGTCTTTATATGGCAAAAATAATTATTGAAGATAAAATGAAAGGCACTATTAGTGTTCGAAATGATAAAAATTGTGTTATTTTCACAATAAAACTTCCGTTTAAAAAGGCTTAAAATGAAAATCTTACTTTTAGAAGACAACCAAAAGTTAAATGAAACTATCACTAAAAGATTAAAAATGAAAAACTATACTGTGATATCTTTTACAGATGGAGCAGAAGCTTATGCAAAAATAACAGAAGGTTTTTCATGTTTTATATTAGATATCAATGTTCCAAATGTTGATGGAATAAATATTTTAAAAAAAATTAGAGAGTTTTATGAAATTGTTCCAGTTATTATAATAAGTGCAAGTGTTGAACTAGATATTATAAAACAATCTTACGATTTTGGCTGTAATGATTATTTGAAAAAGCCTTTTTTCATAGATGAATTAGAGATAAAAATAGAAAAACTCTGTCAAATAAAAAATGATAAAATCTATTTTGATGAAAACTCATATTTTGACTTTATATCTGCAACAATAACTATAAATGACCAAGAAATTAGATTAACAAAAAAAGAGAAACTTCTTATGAATCTATTTCTTAGTAAAAGAAATCAAGTTATCACTTACGAAACAATAGAGAACTATGTTTGGGAAGGAAACTTTGTAACATTGGAATCTATAAGAAGTTTAATAAGAAGGCTAAGAAAAATCTTAGACAAAGAGTTTATTCAAACAGTTACTGACACAGGCTATATTTTTAAAAATATTTAGTTTTTCTTCTATTTTAAGCTATTAAAAATCATATAAATCTCATATCATTTTATTAATATCCTTATAATTATTTTAACTAAGGAGGTTTATATGCAAACTTGGCAACAAGTATATGCACCAATTGGAGGAAGTTTAGGTTTATCTGCACTTGTAGCACTAATTCCTATCGTTTTTTTCTTTTTGGCGCTTGCAGTATTTAGAATGAAAGGTCACTATGCAGCAATCATCACATTAGCATTATCGATGATTGTAGCAGTTTTTGGATTTGAAATGCCAGTTAATATGGTATTTGCATCTGCTGAATATGGTTTCTTATTTGGTTTATGGCCAATCGCTTGGATTATTGTCGCATCAGTATTCTTATACAAATTAACTGTAAAAAGTGGACAATTTGAAATTATTAGAAATTCGATTATTTCAATAACTGAAGATCAAAGAATTCAAGTTATATTAATTGGTTTCTCATTTGGTGCTTTTTTAGAAGGTGCTGCTGGTTTTGGTGCACCTGTTGCAATTACAGCTGCAATTTTAGTAGGACTTGGATTTAAACCATTATATGCAGCTGGATTATGTCTTATTGCAAATACAGCGCCTGTTGCTTTTGGAGCACTTGGAGTTCCAATTATTGTTGCAGGACAAGTAACTTCAATTGATGCTTTTACAATTGGAGCAATGGCAGGTAGACAGTTACCACTATTATCTTTAATTATTCCTTTATGGTTAGTTGCAATGATGGATGGATGGAAAGGTATAAAAGAAGTTTGGCCAGCGGCTTTAGTTGCAGGAGCAAGTTTTGCTATTTCTCAATATCTTACTTCAAATTTTATAGGTCCTGAATTACCAGATGTTACTTCTGCTATAGTTTCTATCGTTGCAACAACAGTATTTTTAAAATACTGGAAACCAAAAAATGTTATGAAAACAGTAGAATTAGATGAGGTTGTTTCATCATCACATACAAGTGCTCAAGTATTAAAAGCATGGTCTCCATTCATTATTCTTTCTGTAATGGTTACAATTTGGACAACAGGTTGGTTTAAAGCTTTTTTTGCAAAAGGTCAAGTTTTAGCAAGTACTATTTTCAAATTTGAATTCTCTGCTATTCATAATATGATTTTTAAAATGCCTCCAATTACTAGTGCACCAAAGTCTTTTGATGTTGTATATACATTCAATCCTATTTCAGCAACAGGTACGGCTATTTTCTTAACAGCTATTATCACTTTATTTATTTTTAGATTAAATATATCAACAGCTACAAAAACAATGGGTGAAACACTATTTGAATTAAAATGGGCTATCGTATCAATTGGTATGGTTCTTGGTTTTGCATTTGTAATGAACTATTCAGGTATGTCTTCAACTATGGCATTAGTTTTAGCAAATACAGGTTTCCTATTCCCATTCTTCTCTCCGTTTCTTGGATGGCTTGGAGTATTCTTAACAGGTTCAGATACTTCATCAAATGCACTTTTCTGCGGATTACAACAACAAACTGCTCAACAATTAGGACTTAATGAAACATTAATGGTTGCAGCAAATACAACTGGTGGGGTTTGTGGAAAAATGATTTCTCCTCAATCAATTTCTATTGCTTGTGCATCAACAGGAATTGTTGGAAAAGAGTCTGATTTATTTAGATTTACAGTTAAACATAGTTTAATTCTTGTAGTAATTATGGGACTTATAACTATGACTCAAGCTTACGTTTTAACATGGATGATTCCATAACTATATATTAATTTTATTTAGGTATTTTTCCTAAATAAAATTATTCTTTTATAAATATCATATTATTATCATTTCGTAAAGTTAAAATTTATATTTTATGAATCCTAGGAGAACTAATATGTTAGAAAGTCGTTACCAAAAATTTTTTGATGAAATTTCATTAAAAATCTCAAAAGATAAAATCTTCACAGATAAACTTCACACTTTAGCTTATGGAACTGATGCTTCATTTTATAGATTAATTCCAAAGATTGTAATCAAAACTGATAATTCTAAAGAGGTTCAAGATATTATTGAACTTGCAAACTCTATGAATTTAAGTATAACTTTTAGAGCAGGTGGAACTTCACTTTCAGGGCAAGCAATTAGTGATTCTATTTTAGTTATAACTTCAAGAAACTTCTCAAACTTTAAAATTGCAAGTGATGCTAGTTATATCTCACTAGAGCCAGCATTAACAGGTGCACAAGCAAATGGATTACTTGCACGTTATTCTAAAAAAATTGGTCCAGATCCAGCAAGTATAAATGCAGCTATGATTGGTGGAATTGCAGCAAATAATGCTTCTGGAATGTGCTGTGGAATTTCACAAAATTCATACAAAACTGTAAAATCAATGAAACTAATTTTTTCAGATGGAACTAAACTTGATACAGCAGATGAAAATAGTAAAAATGAGTTTAGAAAAACTCACAAAGATTTTTTAGAAAATTTAAATAAGTTTTCACGTGAAACAAAATCAAATGAAGAGTTAAGAGCAAAAATAGAGAAAAAATTTAAAATAAAAAATACATGTGGTTACTCAATAAATGCCTTAATTGATTTTGAAGATGA
>CAYQFC010000037.1:0-8249 GCA_964416585.1 uncultured Aliarcobacter sp. | reverse complement strand
AAACTATTTAAAGATATTGCATCATATTTTTGAGTTTTTAAGAAATTATTTAAATCATCTATTGAGTAAAAATATTTTACAAATTCTAACTTTGCTATAGAGTTATTTGAAATATCATCAAAATATATCCATGATGAAATATCATTTGAGATATTGTTTTCAAAAGTAGATAAATCTCCTAAATATGGAAGATTTTCTAAAGAACTATCAACTTCTCCAACTAAAAAACTACTATTAACTCTATTTTTATACTCTAAAAATATTGTATATAGAGTTTTTTCAAAAGATAGATAATCTGATGATATAGTGTAGTTATTTCCCATAGTATTTAAAGCTTTACTTATATAAAAACCCATATTATTTGTATTTATATTCAAAAAATCAAAAGGCATAACTGGATTTTGGGATTTTAACTCTTGCAATATTTTGTAAGTTTCTTGAATACAAGCAAAATTTGATGCAGCATATAGACTTAAATCTTTTTTATACTCTTTATCTTTCAAAGTTTTAATTGCACCATAAATAGCAAGTAGGTTAAGTTTTGATATTTTTCTTACATCAAGAGTCGTAATCTCTTTTAAAAGTGCTTTATAATCTTTTTCACTTTTTGAAGGAGTTTCATGTTTAAAAAAATATTTTATATACATTTAAGACCTTTTATTTGATAAAACAAGTGAAGCATTACTTCCACCAAATCCAACAAAATGAAATAAAATATTTGCACCATTTACAACTTTATCTTCTAAAAGAGGTTTAAAATCTATATTTTCATACCCATTTTTAAAATTTATTGTTTTTGGCAAAGTTCCACTTTTTATACTTTCACATAAAAGAATTATTTCATTTGTACCACAAGAACCCAATGTATGACCAATATATGGTTTTAAAACTACAACATCACAACTATTTTTATGATGCTTAAATAGATTGTTTATTGCATTTACCTCTGAAAGATTTGAATTTTCACTTCCTGTTGCATGAGCTTTTAGGCAAGTTAAATCACTAATTTCTAAATTAGCATTTTGTAAAGCTTGATTTAAACAATTAAAAGTAGCTATTGCATTGGGATTTGAACTAGTTATTGAGTAATTATCAAAACTATTTGAATATGAAACTATTTCAAAATCATCATCTGCTTTTTTACGATTTTCTAAGATTACACAGCTACAAGCTTCTCCTAAAATCAAACCATCACTATCTTTATCAAATGGTTTATACTCGCCACTAGAACTAAGTAGCATTAAAGATTCAAATCCCTTATAAGTTGATTGATTAAAAAATTCAAAACCAATTATTATAGCTTTTTGTATATCTTCATTTTTTATCTCATTACTAGCTTTTATAATTGCATTTGCACTAGATGTACAAGCTGTTTGAATAAACACGCAAGGATATTTTGAAGATATAATATTTTCTACAAAGTTTGAAATCTCTTCAAAATTAATAGCGTGAATACTATTTGTTGTTGAAAAACTCTCTTCAATTAAAGAGATATTCATAGATGTTGAACTTAAATAAATATGCAAATTTTCTCTATCTTCTTTTGATAGTTTTGCATCATTTATAGCATCTAAAATAGTTTTTTCTAAAATAGAGAAAAATTTCTCTTTTTGAGTTTTAAAATTTTGTTTTATTTTATAATAATTTATATCTTCAAAGTTCTCTTTTAGGTACTCTTTATAGTTTTTATTATTAATATTTTTAAGTTTATTTATAGATTCTTTTTTATTATTTCCCAAAGCACAAATTATTGAAGAGCCAGTGATGAAAACTTTATGCATTTTTTCTTAAATACTCTTCCATAGTGTTTATTGATTCCATTATTTTTCTTAGTTCCTTGCTATCTGTCGTTTTTAAACCATATTTTTTATGAATTGCCATAGATATTTGTAAAGCATCCATAGAGTCTAGTTCTAAAATAGAATCAGGTCCAAAAAGTGGCTCATCATCTTTTATATCTTCTATTTGACAATCTTTTTCACACTCTTCTATGATTAGTTTTTTTAATTCATATTTTAAATCTGACATTAATTTTTTCCTTTATTTAGTATAAAATTTGCAAAAATGAGGCACATTGTACCAAAAATTACTAAGTATAACAAATATGATTTTATATCACTAAAACTTCCATTATTAACTAAAATTTCTATGAAACTTTCAAGTCCCCAAGACATTGGAGAAAATAGACTCAAATCTTGCATAAATTGTGGCATAACAAATTTAGGAACCATTATTCCAGCAATTGCTGCAAAAATAATATTTATAACCCCTCCAATTGATGTAGCTTCTTCAGTTGTTTTGCTAATATTTGCAATTAAAAGTGCAAAACTAATAGCTGCAAAAGATATAGCAAAAGATATTAGAATAATTAAAAAATAGCTTCCTTCTATTTTTAAAGAGTCACCACCAAATAAAGGAACAATATAAATTCCAATTAAAATCATAAAGATTAGTTGTATTTGATTGATTATAAAATAGGGTAAAATTTTCCCTAAAAGTAGAGTATAAAGTGGAATATTTATACTTTTTATTCTTTGAATTGTTCCAAAATTTTTCTCATTTATAAATGTATTTGAAATTGGAATAAGTATAAAAAACATAGAAAAAATCAACCAAGCAGGAACACTTTGCTGTACTGAGTTTATAATAGAGCTATCTTTTTCATTTTTAAAGATATATTGATTTGATATTAAATTATCAAGATTATCAAGATTTTTTGCATCAATTTTTGAATTTATAAAAAAATCTTTTGTTATTGATTTTGAAATATTTTTAACAATCTCATTTTTTAAAATTGTATAAAACTCATATTTGATATTTGGTTTGCTAAATATTTCTATAAAAAAATCTTTGCTATTTTTATTTATCTGATTTTTAAAATCTGAATCAAGTTTAATAGCAAAATCATATTTTAATTCATAAATTAAATCTTTATTTGAAGTGCTATTTTCGATTTTAGCTTCAAAGTAAGGATTTTTATTTAACTCTTCTATTAAAAGATCTATATCTTTACTGTTTTGGCTAATAATCGCAACTTTTAACTTTGATTCAATATTTTGTGAATATGTATTTTTAAGAGCTAAAGACATAATTAAAATAAATATTGATGGCATTAAAAATAGAACTAATAAAGCATGAATATCTCTAAAAATTAGTTTAAACTCTTTTTTTAAAATATAGTAAAACATTAATCTCTTAAACTCTTTTTTGTAATATTTAAAAATAACTCTTCAAGAGTTAAATTGTTGTTTTGTTTTAAATTTTTTATACTATCTTTTAAAACTATATTTTTGTTTTCTAAAATAGCTACTTCTTCACATAAAAATTCAATTTCATCCATATAATGAGATGTATAAAAAATTGTTGTATCACTATTTTTATTTATATCTTTTATTATCTCCAAAATATATCTTCTTGAGTGTGGGTCAATTCCAACTGTTGGTTCATCAAGATATAAAATCTTTGGAGAATTTAAAAGTCCAATAGCAATATTTAGCCTTCTTTTTACACCACCACTAAAAGTTAAAGCTCTTTTATCTATATATTTTTCCAAGGCACAAGCACTTATGGCATTTTCTATTTTATCTTTTAATCTCTTTTGTTTTAAGCCATATAAAGAACCAAAAAACTCTAAGTTTTCATAAACTGTTAGATTTGGATAAAAAGCATAGGTTTGAGGAACAAAAGATGAAATAGCTTTTATTTTATTTAATTCACTATCTAAATTATAATCATATATAAAAACTTCTCCACTATCTTTTTTTATCAAACTATTTAAAATAGATACTAAAGTTGTTTTTCCAGCTCCATTTGGTCCTAAAAGTCCAAAAATAGAGCCACTTTTTATCTCTAAATTTAGATTTTCTAAGATTTTTGTATCTTTATATGATTTGTTTAGATTTTTTATAATAATTGACATTTTATTGAATCGCCAGTTTTTTACCAGTTGATGAGGTTTTTATCTTATCAACTAGTTTTAAATTTATAGAAAATTTTAGATTTGAAAGCTCTTTTTTCAAAATATTTTGAATATCTTTTGTTGTAAACTCTTTTTTTGTTTCCAAAGTAATATCTAAAATCTCACCTCTTAATGAGTTATTATTACTATTTACTAAAACTAATGCTTTAGATATATCTTCTTCTTTTTCTAGGATATTTTCTATTTGAATTGTAGAGTATCTTTTGCCTGCAATTTTTAGTATTTGAGAACTTCTTCCAATAAGTTTAAATTTATTATCTAAAAGTTCTACATAATCAAAAGTTTGTATCTCATAATTTGTTTGTTTAAACTCTTTTTCATATATTATATTTGATACGTAAGGAGAGTTTACTTTTAATTCACTGTTTTTATTTGTAGAAATTTTCACACTTTTTAGTGGTGTCCATAACTCTTCATCACTCTGTTTATAAGCAATTCCACCAGTTTCTGTTGAACCAAATATTTGAATAACATTTGAATTAAATTTCTCTTTAAACTCTTTTGCATCTTCACTTAATAAAGGAGCTGTTGAGCTTATAAAAATAGATTTGTTTAAATCTTTTTTTGAGCTTATTTTATTTAAAGCTTTTATATATAGTGGAGTTGTAATTACTAAGGAGTAATCATCAATTAAATCTAATAAATCATTTGGTAAAAAATGCTCTTTTAAAACTATATCAATATTGTTATGTAGAGGATAAAAAAGTCCAAATAGTGAGCCATAAATATGTATAAATGGTACAGTAACTATAACTTTTTTGATAGTATAGCTACTTAAAAGAGTTGTTAAATCATCTATCTCACTACTAATATTCTCTTTTGTTTTTAAAGCAGCTGTTGGAAATCCTGTGCTTCCTGAAGTGTAATATAAAAAAGAGAAGTTATATTTATCAAAAATATTTTCTGAAGCTTTAATTTTATTTTTAATATCTGAAAACTTTGGAATATTTAATTTTTCTAACTCATTTTGTAAAATCTTATTTGAGTCATCAAATAGAATTGATTTTGCATCACTAAAGTGTGATTTAAAAATTTTTAGTGCATTTTGTTCTTTACTTGAACTTGCTATATATGAAACGCAATTTTGCAAGTTTTTATCAAAAAATAGCTCTTTTGATATTTTATGTTTGCTAATTGTTTTATCATCATTATAGATTATTAGATGCACTTTTTTCCTTTTTTAAAAATATTAATAAAAATAAAATTGATAAAACTCCAACAGTTGCTGAAATCCCTATAGAGAAAAGAGCATTAATACTAGAAAAAATTAAAACTCCAAATCCTGCAAATGTTGTAAGAATTGAATAAAATATTGCTTTGTTGGTATTTTTATCTTTTTTGTATGAACTTATATAAATTCCATAATCAATTGAGATGGATAATATAATAAAAAGAATAAAAATATGTAAAATGTTTAATTCTATAAATAGTGTTAATGATAAAATCATAGAAAATGGGAAAAATAGAAATGATAGATATATTAGAATATTTTTTCTGTAACTTATTGAAATAATTGATATTATAAAAAATATTGATAAAGCTCCATAAAATATTAACTCTTTTTCTATTTTAATTAATTCATCTTCAAACATAGATTTAAGACTTAAGTTTATAACAAAATCAAAATTATTTAGAAGTGATATATCATCTTTTGATACATTTACATATGAAATAAATGAGTTTTCAAACTTTAGAATTTCAAAATCTAATTTTTGAAGATATTCTAAAGTATAGTTTGGCTCTTTTTGTGAAATTTTATAAGCTTCTTTAAAGTATCCATCTTTAAAACCAAACTCTTTTGCTTTATCTTCTAATTTAGAATTGATTTCAGATATTTTTTGATTTTTTAAAAGCTCTTGTTTTTTTAAAAACTCATCTTTACTTATAAGAGTTGATAAAGGAGCTACACTAGATGGAAATTTCTCTTTTAAAGTTTTAGAGTTTTGTATTAATTCATCAATAGTTTTTGCTTTTATTAAAAAAGGAACTTTGTCATTTTTTGCAATATCTTTATTAAAAAACTCTTGTAAAGAGTTTAATTTTTTGTTTTCAACATCTAAGTTTTTTAAATTTGAGTCAAATTTAAAGTTATAAATAGCTAAAAGTAGGGCAATAATAGTAAAAACTAATATATATTTAGCAGAGATATTGTTTATAGTTTTGATATTGAAAAAATTGTTTTCTTTATATTCAAATCCAATTTTTTGATATATAAAAGCAAATTGAATGTATGAAAAAAGAAGCGTAAAAAATGTAAATATACTTAATTGTTTAATCAAATTAAAAGAGATAAATGAGAGTATAAAAAATGCTGTAATAGTTGTAAGCATCCCTAAAAATACATCTTTATTAAACTTAAATGCTCCTTCATACTCTTTATGAACATAGTGATGAAACATATAATCAATAGCAACAGTTGATATAGATATTCCAAAAACAAGCACAAATATACTTATTTCAGGAAAGATAAAAGAACAAACCAATAGTGCAAAAAGAGTTGAAGAACCAAGTGTTAATAAAGCATTAAAAAGAAGTTTTAAATCTCTTAAAATAATCAAATAAAGAAGAACAAGAATAAATGTTGCAAGATAGATTATCTTATTTACATCATCTTTAATTATTTTAGAGTTCTCTACAAAATAGAATATTGAAGAGAATATTTTTATATCTTTATCATCTTTTGTTATATTTGATATTTCATTGTATAAATTTTCATAATCATCAATAGAGTTTACACTACTTGAAATTGAAAAGATAGAAAAATAACCTTTGTCTTTAACTGCTAAATGGTTGTTTTTTATAAAAAAATTACTCTCTTCTTGCTCTTTTTTGAAAATAGAAAATGGGTCGCTGCTATTTACAAAATATCCAAATTGTGAGTTTAAAAGATTTGATTTTAAATTTTCTAACTCTTTTTCTATATTTAAGTTGCTTAAGTTAATAAGTTTTTCCAAATTCAAACTATTTTGGTATAAAAAATACTCTTTTTTATACTCATTTAAAGCTTCGTTGTTTTTTTGTTTCTCTAAAGTTAGAGTTGAAATTTCTAAAAGTTTATTTTCAATATCTTTTATTTTATTTAAAGATTTATCATCTAAATTATCAACATATAAAAATAGTTTTTTGCTAATCTTAAACTCATTGAATTTTTTTAAAAGCTCTTTTTTTTCACTATTAGAAACTACGGCTTCTAAATTTGTAGATATAGTTTTAAAAGAGTTAAAAGCAAAAACTAAAGCTAATACAAAAGAAAATATTAATAAAGAGAAGTAGTTTTTAATTTTGAACAATTTGTATATAATCCTCATTTTTGAAATATATTTTTAAAAACTCTAGTTTATTTGAAACTTTTTTGAACTCAATTTTTGAAATAGAGTTTGATAGATATTCATTTGGTATTAATACCATTTTATTTTCAATCTCTTGTAGTTTAAAAAACTCTTCAATTCCATCTTTTTTATCTTTATAAATAAAATTTATTAATTTATAAAATAGGTTTAATTCAACTCTATCTTCATAGTTTAATTTTTGTTCTGTTTGATTATCTTTTGAGATAAAATGGTCATCAAAAAAAATGTAAGATGTACTTAGGTTTTTATATGAAACCTCTATATAATCTTTTTTAAAATCTATTTTCCCATCTTTATAAACACTTGTTTGTAAAGCATTTAAGAATTTTTCCTCTTTAAAAGTTATAGTTTGTGCAAAAATATTTAAAATAAAAATAGATAAAAATATAAAAATCTTAAGCATAGTTTTCCTTTTTAAAGAATAGTTTTTTGTGAATTATTTGGATAATCAAACCAAAAATAAAAACAAAATACCAAGCAAAACTTGAGTATATAGTCCAAATCACTATATCATTGTAGTATAAAATAAAAATGTGTAATAATAAATTTGTAAGAGCCACAAAAAACCAAAATAGAGTTGAGTTTTGAAGATAAATCTTATCTTCATTGCTTAGATTTTTTTTGAACTTCTCAATATAATAAATCACAAAAGAACTTTTTGAAAGATATGAGTATAAAACAAATGCAGTAACTATAAATGCAAGTATAGATGGTGTGATTTTAAGAAATAGGCTATTTTCTACAAAGAATGCTACTAGAGCAAAAATCATATAAAGAATCGAAAATCCATACTCTTTTAAACCTTTTTTCATATTTAATAAAAACCAAAAAAATGAGAAGATAAAAATATAAATAGATGCTGTTTTTATATCAAAATATTTTAAAGAAAAAAGTACTATGGGAGCATAGATTAAAGATAT
>CAYQFC010000036.1:0-8261 GCA_964416585.1 uncultured Aliarcobacter sp. | reverse complement strand
TAAGACCACTCATCTCTTCAAGAGAAACTTTTGTAGATTTTGATAGCTCTTTTGCCCTTGCATGTTCAGCTCTTGTAATTGCTATCTCTCTTACCTCTTTTTCACTATCCATAGCAATCATGCTTGAACCAGTACTTGGAACTTCATTTAATCCTAAAACTGTTCCTGTTTCACTAAGTCCTAGCTCTTTTACAATTTCACCCATATCGTTTGTAATGGCTTTTACTCTTCCAAAAGTTGTATCGCAAACAATATTATCACCAACTCTTAAAGTTCCATTTTGAACAATAATATTTGCAACAGGACCTCTTCCTTTTTCTAAAGATGCTTCTATAACAGTAGCTTTTGCTTTTGCAGTTGGATCTGCTTTAAGCTCAAGAAGTTCAGCTTGAATTAGGATATTTTCAAGTAAATCTTCAATTCCATCTCCAGTTCTTGCAGATACTCCAATAAATTCAATATCTCCACCCCAGTCAACAGGAGTTAGGTTTTTTTCTGCCATTTGAGCTTTTACCATATCAGGATTTGCTGTCTCTTTATCCATTTTATTCATAGCTACAATAATAGGGCAACCACTAGCTTTTGCATGTGAAATAACTTCTTCAGTTTGAGCTTTTACTCCATCATCAGCTGCTACAACTATTATAATAATATCTGTAACATTTGCTCCTCTAGTTCTCATAGCACTAAAAGCTTCGTGACCTGGAGTATCTACAAAAGTGATTTTTTGACCATTTTTAACAACTGTATAAGAGTTGATATGTTGAGTAATTCCACCAGCTTCACCTGAAGCTACTTTTGAACTTCTAATTCTATCAAGAAGTGAAGTTTTACCGTGGTCTACGTGACCCATAATTGTAACAACTGGAGGTCTTGTTACAAAAGAGCTATTATCTATTTCAATATCATAACTCTCTTCATAATTAACATCTTCAAGAGCATCTTTTACACTTACTTCTATTCCAAACTCTTCACCAAGAATTTCTAATTCATCTTGTTTTAAAAAGTCATTTTTTGTAACCATCATTCCTAAGCTAAACAAAACTTTAATAACATCAGCTGGAGATTTTCCACAAGCTTCAGCAAACTCATAAACTCTAATATCTTCAGGTATAGTAACAGCTGTAACTTCTGCTTTTTCTTGAGTTCTTACAACTCTTTTTTTTCTTTTTCCTCTTTTTAATCCAGTTGGAGCATTACCAAATGCAGCTGGTTTTGAGCTTCTTGAGTGGTTTGTTGTATTTACTGGTTTTGGTTCATCGAAGATTTTAAAATTATCTTGCATATCTAAATCAAGAAGAACAACCTCTTCACCTAAAAGTGAATCATCACTGCTTTTAAAATCATCATCTTTTGAAACTTCAAGTTTTTTTCCATGTTCGTGAGCTTTTATAGGAGTTTTCTTTTTCTCTTTTTTAACTTTTGGTACAAATGCATTATTGATATTTTTTTCACTTACAGCTTTTTCATTATCAGAAGCAAATATTTCACTTAAAGATTTTGTTGGTTTTGGCTCATATTTTTGCTCTAACTCAGGAATATTCTCTTTTTGTGTTCTTTTTTTGATGATTGTTAGACCTTTTCTTTTTGGAACTATTTTTTCATCTTTTGCTTTTTCGCTTGTATTTTCTTCTTCCACTTTTGTCACAGGAGTTACTTGAACAGGTTTTGAAATTGCAACTTTTTTAACTTCAGGTTTTTTAGTTTCATTATTTGAAATAGTTTGAGAACTCTCTTTTATAGCAACTTGTTGCTCAGGCTCTTTTTTTATATTTTCTTTTGTTTCTTTTTTTGGCTTTGCAGTCTCTTTTAATCTTTTACTCTTTCCTGTAAGAATATAGTTTGTAATCTCTTCTGCATCTTCGTATGAAACTGTTGTTTGTGCTGATTTTAAATCTATTCCTAAATCTTTTGCTTTAAGAATAACATCTTGGCTACTAGCACCTGCTTCTTCAGCAATTTCATAAACTCTTACTGTATCTGACATCTGTTAGAATCTCCTTAAGTTGTATAACATAATTATCGTTATTTTTACACTCTCTACAAAGTGTTTTTTCATATTTTTTATAAGTTTTTTCATTTGTATTCTCTTTTAATGAGGAAATGCATGAGTTACAAATATAAAAGCTTCTTCCAAAATTATCATATAAAGATAGTTTTTTATCAAAGCATTTTAATCTAAGCAGTACTTTTTGTTCATATTTTCCTCTGCAAAAAATACAAGTCCTTAGGATTATTTTTAAACTAGGCAAGTATTATACCTAAATTTTTCTTAATCACAAAAATATTATTAAATTTCAATCTTTATACCTTGATTATCAAAATCTAAAGTAAAAACTCTAAAATGTGGAAATTTATTTTTTAATGCAAGTTCAAGTTTGTTTGCATCTTCATTGTATGCAAGTGAAAACAGAGTTGAACCTGAGCCTGAAAGTGTACTCATCAAAGCACCGTTTTTTAAAGCCGTTTTTTGTACATCAAAAAGTTCAGGCATAAATTTCATTCTATATTTCTGATGAAACATATCTTGAGAAGCATGTTTTAGCATCTCCCAATTTTCACTCATAAAAGCAGCTGTTAGCAATGATGAATGAGAAATATTAAAAACAGCATCCTCTTTTGAATATTTAAAAGGTAAAGTTTTTCTTGAAAGTGCTGTTGAAATAGGTCGATTTGGTACAACAATTACAGCTTTTAATGTTTTTGGGAGAGATTTGTTTATATATTTTACTTCATTATCTTGAACGGTTGCTACATTAAAACCACCCATTACTGCTGGTGTTATATTATCAGGGTGGCTTTCATATGCAAGAGCTAAATTTAAAAGCTTATCTCTTTCAAGCTCAATTCCTTCAATAGCATAAGCACTAGCAATTGCTGAAACGATAACAGCTGAAGAGCTTCCAAGTCCCCTTGAAAGTGGGATTTCATTAAAAAATTCAAATCTAAAAAACCTTTTTTTATTTGATAAATTATGATTAAAATCATTAAAAATAGATATAAACATATTATTATCTTTTAAGGCTGGATTATTTGCTCCTTCACCTTTTAAAGATACACTATGAAACTTCGATGGTTTTATTATAACTTGATTTTTTAAGGAAACGGCTAGTCCTAAACAATCAAATCCTGGTCCTAAATTGGCACTAGTTGCTGGTACACTAATTCTCAAATATTCTCCTTTTTAAATGGTTCCTATTTAAAAAGGAACCTTATTTTCTTTAACTACTTTTTACAGCAGAGATTAAAATCTCCTAAAAAGTAGCCAGTTGTTAAACTCTCTGCTAGAAAAACCTAAAGAGCTTCAAAAATGAAGCTTTTTACACTGCTGGTAAATTATATATTGGAAGAGTATCTTGTGAAAAATTTATATTTTCTATACTCTTTGTTAATTCAAAATCTTGGATTTTACAAAATTCTGGCAAAAAATCTACTTTAATAGAGCCATTATCATTTATAAAATACTTTTTGCCCAAAGCCTTAATTGGAGAATTTTGATTAAAAATAAAACCAGATACAGCTAAAAACTCTATATTTTTAATTTGAGATAGAGTTTTTAAAAAAATATAAGCAATTTTTATTGACATAAATGAACCTGGTGTATTTACATAAGCTATTTTTTTTATATCAAACTTTTTTAATAGATCTTGAAATAAAATAGGTAAAACATCAGATGTAAGCCCATCTAGTTTTATCTCTTTTATTAATTTTTTATCTTCATAAATTCCAATTAATAGAGGATTTGAAATTGTAATTACTAAAACTTCTATCACTTTTCACTCAAATTTTTTGCGAAAGCAAGTTCAAATATTTCAGCTTCTTCTTTAGCCTCTTCTAAATCAATAATCTCGTAATTTTCAGGGTTTTCATATAGCTTTTTTGTCAAAAGATGGTTTAAGTGATGACTTCCAGCAATAGCATCATACTCTCCAACCATGGTATATTCCAAAAGTGCCATATCCCCAATAGCATCAAGAATTTTATGTCTTACAAATTCATCGTCATATCTTAAACCTTCAGGATTTAAGATTTTTGATTCATCTAAAACAATAGCATTTTCCATACTTCCACCAAGAGCCAAGCCTATGCTTCTTAGATACTGAACTTCATGCAAGAATCCAAAAGTTCTAGCTTTTGCAATACTCTCTTTGTAATCTTCAATAGAGTAATCAAAATGAAACTTTTGAGTTCCAATTGAAGGGTGATTGAATTTTATTTCAAAATCATAAATAATTCTATTAGAAGGTTTTAAAGATACTTTTTTGCCATCTTCTGTCTCAACAACAACCTCTTTTTTTATTTTTATAACTTTTTTGCTCTCTTCTTGCTCTTTTATACCAGCTTCTTCAATAAGCATACAATACCCACTAGCACTTCCATCTAAAATTGGAATTTCATCATTATCTAAGACAATTCTTAAATTATCAATTCCATAAGCATAAATAGCACTTAAAAGATGCTCAATAGTTGAAACTACAACACCATCTTTTCCTAAAACTGTTGCCATTTTTGTATCAACAACAAACTCTTTTTTTAAAGGAATTGTAACTGCTGCATCGCTTCTATAAATAATAATTCCACTATTTTCTGGAAGCGGCTCAAGTCTCATTTTTACAGGAACTCCCTTGTGAAGCCCAACTCCAACTATTTCTACGCTTTTATTTAGTGTTCTTTGTTTCATTTTTGTTTCCATTTATTATTTTTAATGCACTATTTATTGTATTTGTAAGATTTAATTTTATCCAGTTGTAGTCTAGCCACTCATTTGGATTTGCCTCAATTCCTTGAATTAAAATTCCAAAATGAAGGTGGTCTCCAAATACAGCACCTGTTGACCCAGTATTTGCTATATGTGAACCAGCATTTACAAAATCTCCAACTTCAACATTTTGGCTGCTTGTGTGAGCATAAAGCGAAGAGACACCATATCCGTGGTCAATTATTATACTATTTCCATAAATTCCTAAATAATCTTTAAATATTACTTTTCCAGCATTTGTTGTGTAGATATTTGCTTGTTTTGTACTTGCCCAGTCCATTCCAAGATGCCAAGCTTCATCAATTTTTTCATTATTATAAGTGTAGTGTCTTCTTTCACCAAACATAGCGAAAGTTGCTGCATTTGTCATCCTTGTAAAAGTTTTTAAATCAAAAGGAATTTCACTTGAATTAATAAAGTTTTTTCTTGTAACATCTCTTATTGTTTTAAGATTTTTTGCTCTTAAATCTTTGTTTGTTTTAACAAATGCTTCAACTATTGAGTCAGGAACAGTTTCGTTACTTAGTTCTAAAACATTTTTACTAACACTATTTACAAAATCATCACTTATTGTTAAGTTATCAATTTTTGGTTTAAAACTTTGAATATAAAAAGGAACTCTCATGCTAGATTTATTTCCAGCACTATCTTTTGCAATAATATTTACACCCTTAAACTCATTTATATCAATAGGCCAAGTGATAATTGAGATAAAAAAGTTTTTTTTCTGAAAAGGAAATAGCTCAAAAATCTCTTGATCATTAAATGAAACATAGTAATCTTTTAGATTATCATCATTTATTTCAGCGATTAAAACACCACTACCACCTTGTTTTAGCATATATGAATTTGAAACTACATTAATAATTGGGCTTCTTTTATCTATAACTAAATTTATATTTCTTTGTGTTTTATTTCCTGAAAAGAAGTTCCATTGACTATTGTCATAAACCTCAATTTGAATGGTTCCTGATGTAGATTTTGACTGTTCAGCTACTTTTGGAGCTTTAAGTTCAACACTAAAAACACCTTTTTCTATCTCTTCGATTTTATTTTCAAGCTCAAAATTTGATGAACCATCATTAAATACAGCTTTAAAAGATTTTATACCACTCTCTTCAGATACAAGAAGCTTTACAGGAGTTTTTAAATTCCAGTAGATATCTTTTTGTTCAACTTCATTTTCAAATTTTACAATAGGTGCTGTTCTTTCAAAACTAGGAGAAAAAAATATAAAACCAGCAAGGGCTAAAACAATAATTAATGAGAGATAAATTGCCAACTCATTTAAACTAAATCTATTTAAATTTATTTTATTTGTAAATTTCAAGAATTTCCTTTAATACTAAATTTTTTGCTTCTAAAACATCTTTTGTATCTAATGTACAACCAGCAGCACTAAAATGACCACCACCACCAAAAATTGAAGCTATTTTTGATATGTCTATTTTATCTTTTGACCTTAAAGATACTCTACAAGAGTCATTTGAAACCCTTACAAAAAATGCAATTTTTACTACATTGATGCTCATAATCATATCTAAAGCATCTTCACAATCTCTACTATTTGCACCAGTACTTTTAAACCACTCAGGAAGAGCATAAATAGTTGCTATTTCTCCCTCTTTGTGAAGTTCTAAGCTATCTAAAACTTTTGGAATAATTCTATATTTTGCCAAAGAGTCTCTTCTTAATAGCTTATTTGCTATAAAAGATGGATTTGCTCCGCTTTCAACCAAAAAATTTACTCTTTTAAAAGTCTCTTCATCACAACGACCAAGAGAAAATGCTAGAGTATCATCATAAATACCAGTATATAGTGCTGTTGCACTATGTTTTGTAAGACTTAAACCATTATATTTAAAAAATTCAAATACAATTTCAGCAGTACTGCTTTTATATGGATCAACTAAATTTATTCTTCCAAAGCCTTCATTTGATGCATGATGATCAAAATTTATAAGAGGAGTATCTTTTGGTAAATCAAATCCTAATCTTTTATATGTTCCGCAATCAACACTAATAGCCAAATCATAAAAAGGAGGTAAAATATCTGTAATTTTATCAAACCTATTTAAAAAGTCTAAATTTTTTGGTAAATCAGAACTAATATTAAAAACTTTATGTTTTATCTTATTTTCAAAAAATAGATTTCCAAGTGCAAGAGCAGATCCAATAGAGTCTGGATCTGGATTTACATGAGTTATTATTAAAATATATCTACTCTTATCAATTAGTTCTAAAGCTTTAGAATATAGATTTGTATCTATTTGATTTCTCAAAATCAATCAACTCTCATTGAAAAATCAAGCCAAGTTGCTTGATGAATTATGCTTCCGCTAGAAACTGCATCAACTCCTGTATCGGCATATTCACAAATAGTATCAAGATTTATATTTCCACTAGCTTCAAGTAAGATATGTGGAAAATTTTTATTTCTATAATTAACAACGTTTTTAATGGCTTCAAAACTCATATTATCACACATAATAATATCAGCTCCAGCATCCATGGCTTTTTCAACTTGTTCAAAAGTTTCACACTCAATCTCTATTTTTGTAACCCAAGATATTCTTTTTCTTGCAAGTTTTACAAACTCTTTAAGATTTTCTATTGTTCTAAGGTGAGTATCTTTTAGCATCAAGCAGTCATCAAGTCCAAGTCTGTGATTTATTGCTCCACCAACTCTTGAAGCATATTTTTCAAAATCTCTTAAGTGGGGTCTTGTTTTTCTAGTATCTAGTAAAACAACATTGTATCCTTCAAGTTTTTTTGCAAATTTATTTGCCATTGTAGCTATTCCACTTGCATGTTGAAGCATATTTAAAAAGGTTCTCTCGCTTGAAAGAAGTTTTGAGGCTCTTCCTTCTAGTTTAGCAAGAACATTTCCAGCTTCAATACTATCACCATCTTTTTTTAAAAACTCTATTTTTATCTTCTCAGTTTGAGCCAAAATTTCAGCATATTTAACTCCAGCTAGAATTCCACTACTTTTTGAGATTATTTTTGCTGTAAATTTTCCATCTGGTGCAATATCGTAAAATAAATCTCCTCTTCCATTATCTTCATTTATTGCATACTTTACAAATTTTTTTATATGTATCATATTTCAAACATCCTTTCTAGTGCTATTTTTGCCCAATATCTTGTTTTTTCATCTACTTTTATCTCTGTTAATTCGCTTATTTTATTATCTTTTATAGATTTTAAAGTTAGATATAAATGCTCCAAAGTTGTCTCATTCATAGTTGGGCATTCAGGTTTTGTTGAACTTAAAATATATGTATTTTTTTCTCTTAATCTATTTACCATATTAAACTCTGTTCCAACAACAACTTTTTGCTCAGGATCTAACCCTGTAATATATTTTATAAGTTGTGATGTACTTCCTACAAAATCTGCCTTATCACAAACAGCAGGATCGCACTCAGGATGAACAGCAACCAAAATACCTGGATATTTTTCTCTATAAAAATCTATATCATCAATATTAAATTGTTGA
>CAYQFC010000035.1:0-8262 GCA_964416585.1 uncultured Aliarcobacter sp. | reverse complement strand
TTGGTTTAAAGATAAAAAATTTTGTGGAATTACTGCAGGTGCAAGCACTCCTGATTGGGTTATTCAAAAAGTAATCAATAAAATAAAAAGCTTTGAATAGAAAATTTTAAGCCTTTTTTCTGTATAATCGTTCAATTTTTAAAAAAACTGCTAAACAAGAAGGTATAAAATGCGTATGGAAGATATAGATTTAGGTGAAGATTTTGATTTTGAGCAAATGCTTAACGAGTCTTTTGAGCAATCGGAGAATAATTCTGTTGTAGATGGTGTAATTGTTGATATTAATGATGAAAGAGCTTTAGTTGATGTTGGTCAAAAAATTGAAGGTTTATTGGCAATATCTGAAATTACTATTGGTGGAGAAGTTAAGTATAAAGTTGGAGATACAATCTCTGTTATGCTTATGGGAAATAGAGGTGAAAGACCAAATATTTCACATAAAAAAGTACTTCAAAAAGCAAAATTTGATAATTTTATAAAAACTCATGGTGAAAATATTGAGGATGTAATTATTGAAGGAAAAATTGTAAGCATCAAGCAAAGAGGTGGATTTACAATAGAAGATAAAGATGCTTGTGAATACTTCATGCCATTAGCTCAATCTTATATGAAAACTATTGGAGCAATTGGAAAAACTGTTAAAGCAAAAGTTTTAAAAGTAAATAAAAACCAAAGCTCAATTATAGTTTCAAGAAAAAAATTAATTGAAGAGGAAAAATCTGTAAAAGATAGCAAAATTGCTGAAATTTTAGAGAACAAAGCTCCAATTAACGGAATAATCAAAAAAATTACATCTTATGGAATGTTTGTTGATTTAGGTGGAATTGATGGTCTTGTAAACTACAATGAAATCTCTTACAAGGGACCTGTTAATCCTGCAAACTACTATGCTGAAGGAGATACTGTTTCAGTTGTAATTTTATCTTATGATAAAGCAAAACAACACTTAAGCCTTTCAATAAAAGCTGCATTATCTAATCCTTGGGAAGATATTAAAGATCAGTTAGAAGTTGGGGATACAATCACTGTAACTGTATCAAATTTTGAATCATATGGTGCTTTTGTTGATTTAGGAAATGATATTGAAGGACTTTTACATATTTCAGAACTATCTTGGAATAAAAATATTAAAAATCCAAAAGATATTTTAAATATAGGCGATGAGATTAATGTTGAAGTTATTGAGTTAAATATTGATCAAAAAAGATTAAGAGTTTCATTAAAAAATCTTCAAGAAAAACCATTTACTAAATTTATAAATGAGCATAAAGTTGGGGATATCATAAAAGGTAAAATCGCAACTCTAACAGACTTTGGTGCTTTTGTAAGTATTGGAAATGTTGATGGGCTTTTACACAATGAGGAAGCTTCTTGGGAATCAAATGCAAAATGTAAAAATCTTTTCAAAAAAGGTGATGATGTAGAAGTTAAAATTATCAAAATTGATAAAGAGAAAGAAAATATCTCTCTTTCAATTAAAGAAATTGCAGAGTCTCCAGCAAAAAAATTCCAAGATTCTTATAAACTTGGAGATATAGTTAAAGGTAATATAAAAGACGTAAAAGACTTTGGTCTATTTATAAAATTAGAAAACAACCTTGATGGTCTTGTAAGAACTGAAGATTTTGGACCGCTTAAAGCTGATGAGATAAAAATTGGTGATGAGATAAAAGCTGTTATTATAAATATTGATACGAAGAAAAATAGAGTTAGATTATCAGTAAAAAGATTAGAGCAACAACAAGAAAGAGAGATGTTAAAATCTGTAAATGATGACTCATCTATGACTCTTGGTGATGTTATAAAAGATCAATTCAAAAAGTAGGAATTTTTTAAAATGAGTAAACATACAATTGTAGTTTGTGACCATATTCACGAAGCTGGTTTAAATATACTTGAAAAAGCAGAAGATATAAACTATATCTTTGCTGCTGATATTGATAAAGTAAAATTATTAGATATTATAAAAGATGCCGATGTTGCGATTACTAGATCTTCAACTGATGTTGATGAAAAATTTTTAAATGCAGCAACAAACCTAAAAGCTATTATAAGAGCTGGTGTTGGGTATGATAATGTTGATATAGATGGTTGTAGTAAAAGAGGAATTATTGCTATGAATGTTCCAACTGCAAACACAATAGCAGCAGTTGAACTTACAATGGCACATATGCTATCTTGTATGAGAAAATTTCCATATGCTCATAATCAATTAAAAATTGATAGAGTTTGGAAAAGAGAAGATTGGTATGGAAATGAGATGTATGGTAAAAAACTAGGTGTTATTGGTTTTGGAAATATAGGTCACAGAGTTGCACTAAGAGCAAAAGCTTTTGAGATGGATGTAATTACATACGACCCTTATATTCCAAGTACAAAGGCAACTGATTTAGGAATTAAATACACTTCAAATTTTGAAGATATTTTGGCTTGTGATATTATTACAATTCATACTCCAAAAAACAAAGAGACTATCGATATGATAAGCTTTGATGAGATTAAAAAGATGAAAGATGGAGTTATTTTAATCAACTGTGCTAGAGGTGGATTATACAATGAAGAAGCTCTTGTAGAAAATCTTAAATCTGGAAAAATTGCAATGGCTGGAATTGATGTATTTAAAAAAGAACCAGCAACAGACCATCCACTTCTTGATTTACCAAATGTAACTGTTACAGCACATCTTGGAGCAAATACAAGAGAGAGCCAAAAAGAGATATCTATTCAAAGTGCAAACAATGCACTTGAAAGTGCAAGAGGAATAGCATATCCAAATGCATTAAACCTTCCAATTGATGAGAGCAAAATACCTAGTTTTGTAAAACCATATATTGAACTTACTCAAAAAATGGCATTTTTACTAGCACAAATTAGCAAAAGTGAAATTAGAGCTATTGAGGTTAGTGCTGAGGGTGAGTTAGCTGAATTTGTTGATTCTTTACAAACATTTGCAAGTGTTGGAGTGCTTAGTGTTAGCTCTGGAAGTAGTGTAAACTATGTAAATGCAAACTTTATTGCTAAAGAAAAAGGTATTGAATTAACTACAAAATCTTTAACAAATAGCAGTGGATACAAAAATAGAGTAAATATCAAAATAACAACAGCAAAAGGTGTAAAAACTATATCTGGAACAGTATTTGAAGATAGTGTTCAAAGAGTTGTTGAACTAGATGGTTATAAAATTGATGTTGAGCCAAAAGGTAAAATGATTCTAATGAAAAATAAAGATATTCCAGGTGTAATTGGACAAGTTGGAACAATTTTGGCAAAAAACAGTATTAATATTGCAGATTTTAGATTAAGTCGTGGCAAAGAAGATACAGCTTTAGCTGTTATATTAATAGATGAAAAAGCAAACTCACAGGTAATAGCTGAACTTGATGGCTTAGAAGCTAGTATTAGTGTAGCTGCAGCTGAAATATAAGGAGAAAAAATGGCAATTGGTATGAGTGAATTAAAAAAAGGTCTTAAAATTGAAGTTGAAGGTATTCCATATAAAATTGTGGAATATCAACATGTAAAACCTGGAAAAGGTGCTGCATTTGTAAGAGCAAAAATAAAATCATTTTTAAATGGAAAAACAATTGAAAAAACTTTCCATGCTGGAGACAAGTGTGAAACTCCAAACCTACAACAAAAACAGATGCAGTTTTTATATGATGATGGTGAGTTATTACAATTTATGGATACAGCAACTTATGAGCAAGAGGGTTTAACTTATGAGCAAGTTGGTGAAGCTTTTGATTGGATAATCGATGGAATGCAAGTAGATATGATGTATTTCAATGGAAAAGCTATTACAGTTGAACCTCCAATGGTTGTTGAACTTAAAATTATAGATACTCCACCAAACTTCAAAGGTGACTCTCAAGGTGGAAGAAAACCAGCTACTTTAGAAAGTGGTGCTGTTGTTCAAATACCTTTTCATATTTTAGAAGGTGAAACTATTAGAGTTGATACTAGAACTGGTGAATATTTAGAAAAAGTAAAATAATTCTAGTTTACTTTTATTTAATAAAAACCCAAATCGAATAGATTTGGGTTTTTTTATGCTTTTTTTACTTTGGCTTTATTTCGATTTTATTTTGAAGATGTAGCTATTAAAACATCTTCCATGATTTTTGTTATATCTCCATCTAAAATAGCATCAACATTTGAATAAGCTAATCCACTTCTACTATCTTTTACCTGTTGATATGGCTGTAAAACATAAGACCTAATCTGATGCCCCCACCCTATTTCACTCTTATCTCCACTATCCTTTGAAGCTCTTTGTTTTTCAAGTTCAAGTTCATATAGTTTTGATTTCAACATCTTAAATGCACTATCTTTGTTTTTATGTTGACTTCTATCATTTTGACACTGAACAACAATTCCAGATGGAATATGAGTAATTCTAATAGCACTTTCAGTCTTATTTACATGCTGTCCACCTGCTCCACTAGCACGATATGTATCAATTCTAATATCTCTATCTTCTATAACAATATTTATATTATCATCAATTTCAGGGCTTACCATAACAGATGTAAAAGATGTATGTCTTTTTGCATTTGAATCAAATGGAGAGATACGAACGAGTCTATGAATACCGTTTTCAGTCTTTAAATATCCGTAGGCATTTTCACCTCTTATAATAAAACTAACATCTTTTATACCAGCCTCATCTCCAGCTTGATAATCAAGAAGTTCAATTTTAAAATCATTTCTCTCAGCCCATCTTAAATACATTCTATATAGTATTGAAGCCCAATCTTGGCTCTCTGTTCCTCCAGCTCCTGGGTGAATTGTCACAATTGCATTTAGTGCATCATCAGGATTTGAAAGCATTACAGATATCTCTGTTGATTTTATTAAATCTTCCAAATCTTCGGCTTCTTCATACAAAAGTGCCAATGTATCATCATCATTTTCACTATTTGCCATCTCATAAAGCTCGTTAGTCCCTTGTAAAGAGTCAAAAGCTTTATTAAATTTATTTAATTTTCCTAAAATTCTATTTTTTTCAATACCAACTTTACTTGCATTTTCAACATCATTCCAAAAATTTTGATCCTCTTCTTGTTTTACAATCTCTTCTAATCTATTTTTTAAGAGTTCTGGTTTTAAAATACCTTTTATATTATTTAGTTTTGTATTTAATAGTTTTAATAGCTCTGAATATTCATATGCATCCATTTTAGTCCTTTGAGTTTTTGAAGATTTTATTTAAAAAAAGAGGGGTAATAAAAAAGAGGGAAAAACCCTCTATTTTTACTGGATGCTATCTAAGTAAGCTTTGATACCTTTTATTGTTTTATCGTTTAAGAAATTTATATGTGATGGTGCATAAACTGAACTAGCTTTCTCACCAACACCAAGTTTATACTCTTTTAGAGCCTCTTCCATTTGATCTGTTGATAAATCTTTAAGTTTTGAGTTTCCTTTTCTTACTTCACCTTTTGAACCATGGCAATTTTGACACTGATTTGTATAAATTCCTTGAGCATCAATTTTTGCCTCTTTAATCTCTTGCTCAACCTTTGCTTTCTCTTCAGCATCTTTTTTTGCCTCAAGTTTAGCCATAATATTTGCTTCCATTTGCTCTTGATTTAAACCTGATGTTCCAGCACTTCCTGCTACCATAGGCACAATTTTTGCATGGTCTGCTGATTTTAATATATATATGAAGCTCATACCATCTTTTGTTTGTGATATTTTAATATCATCAACACTCCAACCTTTTGCTTTCATATCATTTATTGAGTACTTTCCAGCACACTCTCCACCATCAAGTGCAATAGATTCAATAGTCGCCATAGATGAGTGGCTCTCTTTAAAACACATTGTAGTATTTGCAAAACTTGAACTTGCTAAAAGTAAAATAGACGAAATAACCGCTTTTTTCAAGATAAAATCCTTAATTTAAAATGCAAGATTTTATCATAAATTTTATTAATAATCTTTTTTACTGTCTATTACAAGCGATTTTAAAAGCACAAAATTCACAAACTGCTCTATCGTCTGTTTTAAAAAAATCAATTTCCTTTTTAGAAAGCTCTTTAAAATCTCCAAAAATACTACTCAATAGCTCAAGCTTTTCATTTAAAGCTATCTCCTCTTTTAAGCAATTCTCTTCCAAAGAGAAATAATAAGCTTTTATATTTTGAGCCAAATATAGCTCTTTTGCCCCTAAATAATAAAATTCAAGCTGAAAATCAGAACTTTTTTCATATGTTTTTAATGTATCAATTTTTAAATTTTTTGATGTTTTATAATCTATTAATTCATAAACATCTCCATTTGAATCAACCCTATCAATTATACCATTGATATTTATTCCATTTAAATTGCTAGTAAATTGTTTCTCTAAATCAATAATCTTTACACCAGTTCTTTGTTTCTCAAACTCTAAGAATCTATATAGCTTATCTCTATAAATTTCCAAATCTAGATGCAAAAAAGGGTTATCTTTTCTATGTTTTAAAAGAAGCTCATCTACTTTTTTTCTTGTTAAATCATAACTATTTACAAGCTCCTCTAAAATCTCATGAACCACACTTCCTAGCTCATAATTTTCTGGCAACAAAGATATTTTATGCTCTTTTATTTTTAAGATATTTTCCAAATAATATTTTCTTCTGCATTTAAGAAATTTTTTTAGACTACTTGCAGACCAAGAAATTTTTGTTAAATCTATGTTTTGCTTAATACTTTCATCGCTATAAATCAAGCTGTTATTATTATATAAAATATCGATATAGCTTTTATCATTTGTTAAATTGGGTATTTTATCTTCAAATAACTCATTTGCAAATCTAGAAATTGTACTATTTTGAGAACTAACAAAGGAGATAAATATATTTTTTGAAGATGTTATTATCCTTTTATAGTAGTATTTTTGTAGATTTTCTCTATCATATTTTGTAGGTAAATTTGCAAAGGCTTTTATTTTTGTAGATAAAAATTTATCTTTTGTAGATATTTTAGGTACAAATTCATCATTAAAATCACAAATTATAAGTGCATCAAAGCTCATTAATCTTGTCTCTAATACTCCCATTACAGTGACTTTTCCAGAGTATTTATCATCTAAACTAAGTTTTGATAGCTTTTGTAAAAATATTTTAAAAATATCTTTTAGCTTTATGCTAAATTCTTCAGAAAAAAGAACAATTTTAAGCTTGTATACCAATTCATCATATTTTTCTAAAAGTTCAATATTTTTCTCTTCAAGCTTAAAATAGTCGCACAATATCAAAAATTGCTCTTTATTGCATATTTTATTCCAGAATTTTTTTATATTTACATCTATAAACTCTTTATCTAATTTTAAATAGTTTAGTTGCTCTATATTTTTCTGATTTGCTTCTAAAATATATGAGTAAACTGCTTCAATTTTCATATAAAGTTCACTATTTACAATAGTTTTACCCATTGCAAAATTGAAATATCCTTCATTATCAAACAGTTCTAGGTTCCTTGCAAATGTTTCATCTGGCAAAATAATAGCTATTTTCTCAGCCTTTATGCCTCTATTTATACAAGAAACTATTGATGATTTTATATATGCAATTTGATTTATTCTAAATGAAAAAGCTTTTATCTCAAGAAAATTATCCAACTCTAAAATATCATTTTTTAAAATAATAGTTTCATCTCTAAGGTTTAAAAGATATTTTTTATTCAAATCTATATTTAAGCCCAAATCTTTAAATAGCTGTAATGATTTTTGATTATAAATATTTGAATAAAAATCAATATTTACTCTAATTATTTTTGATACTTCTTTTACAATTTTAAACTCTTGCTTTGTAAAATAACCTTCAAAATATATTGTAACATCCTTATAAAACTCGAGAAAACTATCATTTATCCTATAATGTTCACTTAAATTTACTCTATCAATAAGAGAATTTTTATCTAAAAGAGCTTTATAATTTTTAAAAACCTCATTTAAAATAGCCAAATGCTCCGCATAAAACTCGTAAGTATCTTTTTGCGAAATATCTTCAATAGATATCTCTTCACTAGAAATTTCTAAAAAAAACCTATATATATATTCACTTTGTGTTAAAAATTTAGTAAAACTTTTACTAATACCTAAAGCTTCTATATTAATATTGCTAACTGCTTTGTTTAAAATAAGGACTCTTTGCTCCTCATCACAATATGTTTTATCTTCAAACATTATAGATTTTTTTAGGAAATCATCGATTGTAAGACAGGTTGGCAAAAGAGTATTTAGATGTTTTTGATTCTCTAAATACTCTCTTATTGCTC
>CAYQFC010000034.1:0-8301 GCA_964416585.1 uncultured Aliarcobacter sp. | reverse complement strand
CAAGAGAGTGCAAACTTTAATAAACTAAATATTATTGCTCAAGCTGGTTCATATACATTAGCACAAGCAAGTCAGGTTGAACAAAGCTATGTTTCACAACTTTTGAAGTAGTAAAAAGTAAAATACTTTTTACTATTAATCAAAGTTAGATTTATAATCAAGCAAATAAAATTGATTTGAATATCTATTTATATTGTTGTTTTTTATATCTTTTATAAAGTTTTTATTATCTAGTGGAGTTTTAATTTTTGATATTTTGCTATCATCCAAAATTAGTTTTGATTTTATATCAAATTTAGAAGATATATTTTCAATCTCTTTTAAAATATTTTTATTACCTTGTATATCAAGATAAATTTTATCAATATTATTTAGATTTATACTATTTAAAATATCTTCAAAAGATAGAGAATTGTTATCTTTTACTGCTAATTTATTGCTTTTATCAAAACTTAATTTTAAGCCAAAAGATTTAAATCCAAAATTCAAAATATCACTTAATTTTCCTAAACTATTTATATTATTTGCTACAAAATTGTTATTAATTTCATTATCTTGTAGATATTTGAAATTTTTATCTTGCCAATAAAAGATATTATCATTTCTAGTAAATTTTATTTTTCCATGTAAAGTTGAAGCCTCTTGTTCATTTAAAAAATAGTTTTTAGAGCTTAAGTCAAAACTATTTTTGTAAAGTGAAGTTTGTATATTTGTAAGACCAATTAAAGTATCATAAAGCCTATCATTTGAGAAATATTTACTTTGATTTTGTAAAATATTCTCATATTTATCTTGATATTTATCTTTGTAATCTTGTGAAAACCACATAATAAATGGAATTTGTGTCATATTAAAAGTAAATTTTCCAGGGTCATGAGCATATGTTTTAAAAACATCTTCGCCATGATCTGGCATATAAACCAAAGCATTTGAACCTTCAAGTTTTTTAACATTTTCAATTAAAGAAGATATTACAAAATCATTATAAAGTACACTATTATCATAACAATTTACAAAATTTTTAATATCTTTTTTAGAAGCTAAATTTTTACCAAAAGTTTTTTCATCTAAATTATCATCATATACTCTATACTCTTGTGGAAATCTTTGGCAATATGAAAGATGACTCCCCATTAAATGAATAAAAATAGCTCTATTTTTATTGCTTTTTACACTTAATATATTATCAAGATATTTTATTAATTCACCATCATAATTTTGAGTTCTTGTTGTTGTTCCTATTGAGTTATTTATACCAATTAATTGATTTGTATTTGAAGCTATAATTGATACTAAATTATCCCAAGCTCCAAGTAAATTCTGATTTGTTAGCCAAATTGTCTCAAAATCTGCTTTTTTTAGAACATCAACAATAGATGCGGAATCAAAATATTTTTTAGAGCTACCTATATAAGCTTCCGTTAAAGCCAAAGATAGAGTACTCATTGTTAATACATGATTTGAAAAAGCATTATTAAATCTTAAAATCTCACCATTATCATATAGTTTTTGTAGATTTGGAGTTGTAGCTCTTGGGTATCCATAAAGTTGCATATGTCTTTTGTTGAAAGATTCACCAATTATAAAAATATAAGTCTCTCCACTTTCATCTTTTGTAGCTTCAAAAGATGAGTTAATACTTTTTTTATTTTGAATATCTTTAAATTTTTCAAGTTCACTTGTGTAAGTATTATAGTGTTCTTGTATGAAATTTGGAAGTTTCATATTATCAATATAAGATATTGCAATTATTGAAGCACTAATAATTAATATAAAAAGTGTTGTAAAATCAAAACTTTTTATCTTGCTATTTCTATGCCACCAAGAGATATAAAATAGAAAAATTAGTGTAAAAATAATAAATATTATTGAACCAATTGGTACAAAACTTGTAATAAACTCTAATCCTTCGCTTGTATTTGATTGAAAAATTGAGTATAAAGCTTCTTTTTCAAGTGGAATATTAAAAGCTAATTTATAAGATATAAACATCAAAGGAATAGATGCTAAAACAAAAAATACCAAAGCTGTAAAAAGAGCAATTATTTTTGTGATATTTATATTTTTTGAGAATTTAAATATTAGAGTTAAAAGCAGGGCAATTGCTATTAAAATACCACTATTTGCAAGAAGAGATTTTATATCTATTTGATTAAATGTTACTCTTTCTGCATAAATTGATAGTAAAAATATGAAATATATTCCCAAAGTAATAGCCGCTTGGTTTTTTCTAAATGTTAAAAAAAGAACAGTTAGCCATAAAAATAGTGCAAAAATTAGTAAAAAAATATCAGTTATTACTATTTTTTCAATATTTAGCTTTGCCCAAGTTTGGTTTTCACTATTTATAGAAGCAACTAAATTAATTTTATCATTTGGGTTAAAATAACCTTTAATTATTATTGGTTTTGAACCAGTTTGAACAATCTCTTTTTCAAGTAAAATACCATTTTTAAAGATTTCAAATAAGATATCACCATCGATATAATCTTCTTGAGCATAAATCTCAAGCTTTAAAAAAGAGCTTTTGATTAGACTTAGACTTAAAGAAACAGACTCTTTTTCTCCAGCATGAATATTGAAAATTTCATCTTTTGCTCTACTGATTTCAGAATTTGTATTCTCTTGACTAACTCCGCTTATTTCATATTTTATATCATTTTGTTCAATTGTTTTAAAACTTGTTGGACTTGTTACAAAAATAAAAGTAAAAAATAGAAAAAAACTCCAAAATCCAATCCACTGTTTTGAATATCTTTTCCCTCTTGGTATATTTGTATTTATTATCACGGTTTTTCCTAAATTAAAAGCTCTGGTCTATATTCAAAATGCATAGTATCATAGTGATACCACCTTCCACCCCAAATAAAGCCATATTTCTCAAAAATCTCTACAATTTTCAAAGGTATTTGGTTTTTATAACTTGAAATTTTATCACTTTTTTTCTCCCAAAGCCAATAGTTTGAATATTTTGTATTTAAATCAATTGCAATTGCGAAACTATGGGAACTTAATCTATTTGTTTGACTTATTTTTCTATATTTGTATGTTCCAGCAATATTTGTAATATATTTTCTATATTCACTTGGAAGATTCTCTAATTCTTGACTAATAAGCATCAATTTTTTATCAATATCATTTATTTTTGTAACCAACAAAGTTTTGTTTTGAAGTTTCTCTAGCCATCTAATTTTTACTAAATTCTTCTCTACTTCATTTTTATTTTTGCCATACATTTTTTTAAAAAACTCTTCATCCCTTAATCTTCCTGCATCATCATTAAAACTAGGGATAAAATCTTTAAATTCAGAGATTTTTGGATATTTCATACTCATTTGATCTTCAAGTGAAGAGTTATTTAATCTATCTTCATAGCTTTTAAACTCTCTATTTTTTGAAAATTCCATCTTTGAACCATCTTTAAAATATATAAAATTATCTTCATATTTTTCTAAAAAAGATGGATAAGCAATAATTAATCTATTTGCTAAATCTTCATTTGAAAATAGATTAAGAGTTAAAAAAAGTAGTAAAAAAAAACTATTTTTCATACACTTTTTTTATATTTTCTACTTTTGAAGATAGGTTTAAAAGTAGCATATCAGCTAAAACCAAAGCCATCATACTTTCAGCAACCACACTTCCTCTTACAGCCACACAAGGATCGTGTCTTCCTTTTAGTTTACACTCAACTTCATTTCCATAAATATCGATAGTCTCTTGCTCTATAAAAATTGAAGGTGTTGCTTTGAAATATACTTTTACATTTATATCATCACCATTTGAAATTCCACCCAAAATTCCACCGCTATGGTTTGTTTTAAATCCAGATTTTCTTATTTGGTCGTTGTTTTCATATCCCAAAACTCTTGAAGCTTCTACTCCATCTCCAATTTCAACAGCTTTTACAGCATTTATACTCATCATAGCATTTGCAATTTGACTATCAAGTTTGTGATAAATTGGTTCACCCAAGCCAATAGGGCAATTTTTTACATTTATAAGTGCAACTCCACCAACACTATTGTGAGAGTTTTTTGCTTTTAAAATAGCCTCTTTTTGTTTCTCTTCTACACTTTTATCAAGTGCATAAATAGGGCTTGTTTTTGCATATTCAAAATTAAAATCAAAAGATTTTATTCCATCTATTTCACAAATTCCACTTTGTACTTTTATATCAAGCTCTTTTAGTAAAAGTTTTGCAATAGCACCAGCTGCAACTCTTGCACTTGTTTCACGAGCCGAGCTTCTTCCCCCGCCTCTATAATCTCTTATTCCATATTTATTAAAGTATGTAAAATCAGCATGTCCTGGTCGAAACAGATCTTTTATATTTGAGTAATCACTTGATTTTTGATCTTCATTGAAAATAATCATTGATATGGAAGTTCCTGTTGTTATACCTTCAAAAACTCCACTTAAAATCTCAACTTTATCGCCTTCAGCTCTTTTTGTTGCAAACTCATTTGTTCCTGGTTTTCTTCTGTCCATCTCACTTTGAACAAAATCCATATCAATTTTTATTCCAGCAGGAACACCATCAACTATACAACCTAGTGCTTTTCCGTGCGATTCTCCAAAAGTTGTAAATCTAAACCTATGTCCAAAACTATTCATTATTTTCCCCATTTAATATATCAATAGCAATTTTAGCAACCGCTTGTTGTGCTAGTTTTTTACTCTTACCAATAGCTTTTCCATAAGTTTTCCCATCTATTTTTATAGATACTTCAAACTCTTTTTTATGATCAGGTCCATAAGAACCCTCTATAATATACTCAGGAATTGAAGCAAATTTTGCTTGAGTTATCTCTTGTAAAGCTGTTTTATAATCACTAAACAAAACATCAAGATTTATTTTGTCATAAGATTCTTCAAGAAGTTTTAAAATAATTGGCTTTAGAGTCTCTAAGCCACTTTCAAGATAAATTGCTCCCATAATTGCCTCAAAAGCATCAGATAAAATAGAAGATTTAGTTCTTCCTTTGTTTCTCTCTTCGGCATTTGAGATAAAGATATAATCTCCTAAATTTATCTCATTTGCTAGTTTTGTAAAGCCAGTTTCATTTACTAAACTAGCTCTTATTTTAGATAGTTCACCTTCATTTGATTTTGGGAATTTTGTATATAAATACTCTCCAACAATTAAGTTTAAAACAGCATCACCTAAAAACTCTAATCTTTCGTTGTTGTAGGGTTTTTTGAAACTTTTGTGTGTAAGTGCTTCGATTATCAGGTTTTTGTTTTTAAACTGATAAGCCAAACACTTTTCAAGTTTTGAATAATCACTCAATTTTTATCCTTTTTAAATTTTTTATAAGTATATCACAAAAGATATTTTATTTTATTGTAAAGATTGATTTGATAATTCAAAACCTTTTGATATATGATGTTTTACATTAAGACTTAATGCGAAGTGGCATTTTGGACATCTTGATTCATAAAAAGGGTGTGAATGCTTACAAGAGCTGCAAATAAACTCAAAATTAAGATTTGTTTTTAGCTCTTTTTGGTGTTTCTTTAATAAAATTAGGATATTTAAATCAAAATCTTCACTAAAATTGGCTTCGTCAATATAGCCTTTTGCTGTGTATAATTCAGATAAAAATGTATTATTTTTTATTTTTAAAAAATCTATATCCTCTTTTCTTTGATACCATAAAATATCAATTATTTTGTTGCAGTCAAATTCATTTATATTTGAAAAGAAGAAATCTTTGTTGTGTTGGATTAAAAAACTTGCAAAAACTCTTTGAATTACTCTATTTTCTTTGAATAAATCATATAAAAGTTCAGTTTTTTTCTCATTTGAAAGTACGGCATCATTTATTATTAAAAATGTTTCAAAATATATTTTATCAGTTTTTATATCAACATTAAGCTCATTTAAGGCAGAAACTATATCTTCTGCCTTCTTATAATCTTTTAATTTATCGCAAACTACCATTAAATTTTTTAATACATTTTTGTTTCGAGGAGAGAATTTTAGTACTCTTAAAAAAATATCTTTTGATCTTTGAAGAAAACCACCTTTAAAATAAGTAGTCCCTAAAAGTTCTAAAAGCTCCTCTTTTTTTGCTCTATCTTTTACAGTTTCAAGCAAAGATAGATATACATTTATTGCTTTATTATAATCACCTTTGTGTAAAAATGTAGATGCTAAAAGTAAAATTGAGTCAAAAGGAAGATTATATGTTTTATATAAATTTATATAATCAGTCTCTTTTAGTTTTCCTAATTCGAATCTTAAAGATAGTTTTCTGTACTCTTTTCTGGCACTTTTTTCTTTAAAAATACTATATGAATATGTAATAAATGAGATAAAAAAAACAAGAGCAACAACTAAAATAACACCTAAAAGCGGGTCTCTATATTCTAAAACTAAATTATCCAAGAAAAGCCTTTTTAAATCTAATAAAATTTTATGCTAACATAAAAGTACATATAAAATAATAAAATTGTATAATTAAAAATGATAAAAAAAGAGTCGATTGAAAATTTAAAAAACTATCTAGATGTTGTTGATGTTATTTCGCAGTTTTTGGATTTAAAAAAATCTGGTGCAAATTTTAAAGCTTGTTGCCCTTTTCATGGAGAAGATACACCTTCCTTTGTTGTAAGCCCAACAAAACAAATATATCACTGTTTTGGTTGTGGAGTTGGTGGTGATAGTATTAAATTTTTGATGGAATATGAAAAACTTTCATATCCTGAAACTATTGAAAAACTTGCAAGTATGTATAATTTTACTCTTTCATATGATGATTCTAATCAAAAAATAAAAGATACAAAAGTTATAGAAGCAGTAAAAAACTTTTTTCAAAATAATTTTTCAGTAAATGAAGCTATGAAAGAGTATGTTAGAAATAGAGGAATTTCTGATTTTTCTGCTGAAAAGTTTGAAATTGGTTATGCAAGTAGCTCGAATGATACAGTTAATTTTGTAAAATCAAACCACTATAATATAAATGATGCAATTGAGTTTGGAATTATTGATAATGGTGAAAATGGTTTATATTCAAGATTTATTGAAAGAGTTATTTTCCCAATATATTCAATAACTGGAAAGCTTGTTGGTTTTGGTGGAAGAACAACTACAAACCATAATGCAAAATATATAAACTCTCCGCAAACTCCTATATTTAATAAATCAAAACTTTTGTATGGTTATCATTTGGCAAAAGAGAGAATTTATAAATCAAAAGAGATTATTGTTTGTGAAGGTTATTTAGATGTTATTATGCTTCATCAAGCACGATTTAATAATGCAGTTGCAACTTTAGGAACAGCTTTAACAAAGGAGCATATACCACTTTTAAGAAGAGGTGAACCAAAAGTTATTTTGGCTTATGATGGAGATAATGCGGGACAAAATGCTGCATTTAAGGCTTCAGTTATGCTTAGTCAAAATGGTTTTGATGGAGGAGTTGTAATTTTTAAAGGTGGGCTTGATCCTGCTGATATGGTAAAAAATCAAAGAAATGAAGAGCTTCATAAGATGTTTTTGGAGCCAATTAATTTTATAAATTTTGCAATTGATTATATAGTTTCACAATTTAATATAAATGAACCAATTCAAAAACAAAAAGCACTTGATCAAGCAAATGAATATTTACAAAGCTTATCTGAATTAAATCAAGATGAGTATAGAAGATATATTGCTCAAAAATTAAATATTAGAGAAAATTTAATAAAAGTTTCAAATACAAGTAGAAGAACAAACGAAACAAGTAGAGTAAAAATTGATATTGCTGAATTATGCATTATAAGGTCAATTTTGGATAAGCCACAAAGGCTTGATATGGTTTTGGATATTATTGATACTACAATGTTTGAATTTCATCAAGAAGAGTTTTTGATACTACTTGAAGATATTAATGACACAAGATTAAATCAAATATCACTAAATGATAAGCTTGAAATTTATGATGATGATAGATTAAAAAAAGAGCTTTTAATTCTTTTATATAAATATTATTCAAATAAATTACTAACGATAAAATATAAGCAAGAGCTGAATAATCAAGAAAAAACAGCACAAATTATCAAAATTAGAGATAAATTAGAATTAATAAAAAAAGGAAAACTTCCTAGTTCATTATAAAATTAAAGAAAGTTTAATAAAGTTTTAGGTAATATTCCCGTTCGAAAAATACAATTTAGTATAAAAATAACCGATTTATGCTTATGAACAAGAAGAGGATGAAAATATGTACGCAATTATCAAATGTGGTGGGAAACAATATAAAGTATCTGAAGGTGATATTATAGATATTGATTACACTGGTAAGGCTGCTAAAG
>CAYQFC010000033.1:0-8662 GCA_964416585.1 uncultured Aliarcobacter sp. | reverse complement strand
AAGATTATAAATTAGTTTTAGAAGATGATTATCCAAAAACAAATTGGGATATTTTCAAACAAATTGTAAAAAGGTCTGTAAAAGGAGAGCTTTTTGTTGGGCTTAAAATAACTCTTGGAATTTTTTATAGAACACTTTTTAAAAACGAAAGTGCAACAGTTCACTATCCAAAAGAGAAACTTCCATTAAGTCCACGATATAGAGCAGTTCATAAACTTTTAAGACTTCTAGAATCAGGAAATGAAAGATGTATTGGTTGTGGACTTTGTGAAAAAATTTGTATTGCAAAATGTATAAAAATGGATACAAAAATAGATGAAAATTCAAGAAAAGAGGTTTTAGAATATACAATAAATATGGGAAGATGTATTTTTTGTGGATATTGTGCAGAAGTTTGTCCAGAGTTGGCAATTGTTCACGGACAAAGATATGAAAATGCAAGTGAACAAAGAGCACATTTTACACTAAAAGAGGATATTTTAACTCCAAAAGGTGCTATAAAATGGCAAATTGAGTATGATGGTTTTGGTTCTGTTTCAAAAGATGCAGATAAAAAAATCAAGAAAACTCCACTATCTTATTAGGATGAAAAATGTTTGAAATAGTAGCTTTTATAGTTTTCTCAATTTTAACTACCTCAATGTTTTTAATAACTGTTTTAACTAACAACACTTTATACGCACTAAGTTCATTAGCTGCTGGAATGATTTTTATCTCAGGATTTTTTTTCTTGCTTGATGCAGAGTTTTTGGGAGTTGTTCAAATAGTTGTTTATAGTGGTGCTGTTATGGCTTTATATGCTTTTGGTATGATGTTTTTTGATACTTTAAGTGAAGTTGATGAGAGAATAAATAATCCAAGATTAACATTTTTTCTATCTGGAACTATTGCTTTAATTATTGTTGTAATTCTTTTAGCTCCTGTTTTAGGGCAAAATTTAGAAGTTCAAAATCCAATAAATAGTGAACTATCAAATAGCTCTAATATTGGAATTACTCTATTTACAAAGTATCTTTTAGCCTTTGAATTAGTTGCTTTTCTTCTTTTAATTGCTATGATTGGAGCGATTGTCCTTGCTAGTAAAAAGATGAATATTTCATATTCAGAACTAGAAGAGAATCAAATAGATGCTCTTTTAAACTCTAAAGAGAAAAAGGAAGAGATATGAGTTTAAACTACTATTTAATCCTTAGTTCTATTTTATTTTTTATTGGGCTTTTTGGAGTAATTAGAAGAAAAAATGTCTTAATGTTATTTTTCTCAACAGAAATTATGTTAAATGCTGTAAATATTGGTTTTGTAGCTATTTCAAAATATTATAATGATTTAAGTGGGCAAGTATTTGCTCTTTTTATAATAGCCGTGGCTGCAAGTGAAGTTGCTATTGGACTTGGGCTTTTAATCTTATGGTATAAAAAATCAGGCTCTTTAAATCTTGATGATATAGCAAAACTAAAGGGCTAAAATGGAAAATTTTTTATATATTTCACTATTTTCTCCACTAATTGCAACTCTATTTTCATCTATTTTTGCATTTTTTAAACCACAAAAATTTATTGCTTATATAAATTCTATTCTAATTTTTATCTCTTTTATTTCAGCACTATTTTTATTTTCTGAAATTTATGAGAGCAATATTGCTACAAGAGTTATTCTATTTGACTGGATAAATATAGGAAATCTAAATATAGCTTTTAGTTTTATGCTTGATCATATTAGTATTATTATGCTCTTGGTGGTTACCTTTGTATCTACAGCTGTTCATTTTTACTCTATTTCATATATGAAAAACGATCAGGGTTTTAATAGATTTTTTTGCTATTTATCACTTTTTGTTTTTTCAATGATAGTTCTTGTTTTAGCAGATAATTTTGCTGTTTTATTTTTGGGTTGGGAAGGAGTTGGAGTTTGCTCTTACCTTTTAATTGGATTTTACTATAAAAAACAAAAAGCACAAAAAGCTGCAAATGAAGCTTTTATTGTAAATAGAGTTGGTGATATGGGTTTAATGCTTGGTATGTTTGTGATTTATTGGAACATAGGAAGTTTAGATTTTGATATAGTTTTTAAAACAATTCATAGCCTAAGCAATACAACAATTTCACTAATAGCAATTTTGCTTTTTATTGGTGCTATGGGGAAATCTGCACAATTTCCACTTCATACTTGGCTTGCAAATGCAATGGAAGGTCCAACTCCTGTTTCTGCTCTAATTCACGCAGCAACCATGGTTACAGCTGGAGTTTACTTAATAATAAGATGCAATGAAATATATGTTTTAGTTCCAAATATTGGATTATTTATCTCTTATTTAGGAGCCTTTGTTGCAATATTTGCAGCATCTATGGCACTTGTAAACAATGATTTAAAAAGAATTATTGCCTATTCAACTCTTTCACAATTAGGCTATATGTTTGTAGCTGTTGGAGTTGGAGCTTATAGTATTGCATTATTTCATCTGTTTACTCATGCATTTTTTAAATCAGCACTATTTTTGGGAGCTGCAAATGTAATGCATGCAACAAAAGGGAATTTAGATATTAGAAAAATGGGAGATTTATATAAAAATATGAGAATTACTGCTATTTTTATGATTATCTCTTCTCTTGCACTTTGTGGTATTTTCCCACTATCTGGCTTCTTCTCAAAAGATTTAATAATAAAGAGTGTTTATAGCAAAAATTATGAAATTTTATATATAACTTTAATACTAACTGCTTTTTTAACTGCTTTTTACTCTTTTAGGCTTATTATGAAGGTATTTTTTGTAAAAACCAATATAGAAAATCAAAATAGTCAAAATATCCAAGAAGCAGAAAAATTAGCACTATTTTCAATAGTTCCACTTACTATTTTAGCTATTTTTTCAGGATTATTTGAAAATTATTTTGAAGAGTTTTCAAATAGATTATTGCCTAGTTTTTCAATAAATCTTAAATATGAAGAGCTTTTTATTTTAATAAGTATTATTAGTGTAGTTTCGATTTTTGGTATTTTATTTGCAATTTATAGCTATAAAAATCAAAAGCAAGAAGTAAAAAGAGTTGGATTTTTACAAAATATCTTATTAAAAGAGTATTTCATTCCAAAAATATATAGAAATATTTTAGTAAAACCATATCTTGGATTTTCACGATTTATAAATAGATATATTGAAGATAAATTAATCGATAACACAATAGATAAAATTGCACTTTTCGCTTATGGTTTAGGCTCAAGATTAAGACCAATTCAATCTGGAAATCTATCAACATCTTTAAGACTTATGATATTTGGGCTTTTAGCTTCACTTTTATTTATCATAGTTTTATTAGTTTATTAAAGGTTTTTTATGGAACATATTTTAACAATGCTTATATTTTTTCCAGCCGTTGCAGCTATTTTAGGATTTTTAATAGAAAAAGATTCTATTAGAGCTTTTGCAATAGTGGTTACCTTTGTTGAGTTTATTTTATCAATGATTTTGTATTACAACTTTGATATAAATAGTGCTGATGTGCAATTTATGGTAAATATTCCAATAATAAGCTCTTATGGTATAAATTATCTAATCGGTGTTGATGGAATTTCACTATTTTTAATAATTATGATTACATTTATGACAATGATAGCTGTTATTGCTCTTACAGAAAAAAGGGATGTAAAAAATTTAATTATTACCATGTTATTTCTTGAGATGATGATGGTTGGAGTTTTTGCGGCTTTTGATGTGATTTTATTCTATATATTTTGGGAACTTACAATTATTCCTATGTTTTATATAATCGGATTTTGGGGATATGACAAAAGACTTTATGCAGCAGTTAAATTCTTTTTATATACCTTTACAGGTTCTCTTGTAATGCTTATTGGAATACTATATTTTGGTTATGTTTACTATCAAACAACTGGTACTTGGAGCTTTGCTTTATATGATTGGATGAATGTAAATCTTCCTTTTGATTTACAATTATGGCTATTTTTGGCATTCTTTTTTGGTTTTGCTGTAAAAATGCCTATGTTTCCATTTCATACATGGTTACCTTTGGCACACGGTCAAGCACCAACAATTGGCTCAATAGTTTTAGCAGCAATTTTATTAAAAATGGAGACTTATGGATTTATAAGATTTTCATTAGGTCTTTTTCCTGATGCTAGTGTATATTTTATTCCACTTCTTGCAACTCTAGGAATTATTGCAATAATCTATACAGCGATGATTGCATATGCTCAAGAAGATATGAAACAACTAATTGCCTACTCTTCAGTTTCTCATATGGGAATTATTACTCTTGGTGTATTTGCTTTAAATATCGAAGGGATTTCTGGAGCTGTTTTTTTAATGATAGGTCATGGAATAGTTTCAGGTGCTTTGTTTATGTGTGTTGGTCTTTTATATGATAGAACTGGCACAAAAATTATTCAAAGATTTGGTGGTTTGGCTTCAAATATGCCACTTTTTGCAGCTTTATATCTAATTGTACTTTTTGCATCTATTGGGCTTCCACTTACAATTGGCTTTGTTGGCGAATTTCTATCACTTTTAGGATTTTTTAAATACTCACCACTTTTAACAACAATTGCTGTTTTAACAATAGTTTTAAGTGCCATTTATATGTTAAATATGTATAAACAAGCCTTTTTTGGAAGATTAAAAAATATAAATTCAAATCTTAAAGATATTTACGGAAGGGAGTTAGTAGCTCTTAGTTCCTTGGTTATAGTTATATTATATTTTGGAATTTATCCAAAAATAATTTTAGAACCACTCAATATTTCAGTTACAAATCATCTTCAAATTATGGAAACTAAGGCTATAAAAATTGAGACAAAAGATAAGTTAAATGAGCTAAATTCCATAAAAGGAGCGGAAGAATGAATGAGATAAATATAAGCTTAGAATCTTTAAACCTAAACTCAATAGCTCCTATGTCAATAGCTATTATTGGGGCTTTAAGCATTATTCTAACTGATTTATTTAATAAAAATAAGGATAAATCTTTATATGTATTTTTAGTAGTTTTATTTTTGGTTTTTGATCTTTTTACTCTTATTGCCTTCAATGGAGAAAAAAGAGGAGTGTTTGATTTAATACTTCTTGATGGAATTGCAATTTTATCTCAAATAATAATTATTGTAAGTGCAATTATATTTATATTTTTTGCTATGTCAAAACTTAGATTTCAAGAGTATAGGATGGCTGAGTACTTTGCTTTATACCTTTTTATAATTGCCTCTTTTCAATTTATGGTTAGCAGTGACTCTTTGATTTTAATTTTTATTGCTCTTGAGAGTTCATCTTTGGCTCTTTATGTCTTAATTGCCATGCATAATAAAATGGCTAGTTTGGAAGCTAGTATTAAATACTTTACAATGGGTGCAGTTGCTGGTGCTTGTTTTGTATTTGCTTGTATGCTCCTATATGCAGTTACTGGAAGCCTAGAACTCGATACTATTGCAACAGTTCTTACTCAAGATAACTTTTTAAGTAAAGATAATTTTTCAAACTATATTCTTGTTTTAAGTGCTTTTTGCTTTATGCTTCTATCTTTAGGTTTTAAGTTATCGCTTTTCCCTTTTCATGTGTGGGTTCCAGATGTTTATCAAGGTTCAACTTCGGTTATGGCTGGATTCTTATCAATTGTTCCAAAAATGGCAATTTTTATTGTTGCTTTAAGATTTTTTGAGATTTTTATTCAAATTGATAATAAAATAATTCATGCTCTTTTATATCTTGTTGTAGTTCTTACAATGACTATTCCAAACTTAATAGCTCTTCATCAAACAGATGTAAAAAGAATGCTTGCATACTCATCAATTGCTAATACTGGAATGGCAATGGCTACATTAATAATAGCAAGTCATCAAGCAGCAGTTACTCTATTTTTATATTGGATTTTATTTGCAATTACAAATATGGGAGCTTTTGGAATGCTTTGGATAAATAGAGGAAAAGGCTACACAGATTACACTTCACCATATCACTTTAAGCACTTTAGTGGTTTTGTTAAAGTATCTCCAGTAACTGCATTAATCTTAGGAATGTTCCTATTTTCACTTGCTGGGCTTCCACCATTTTCACTATTTTGGGCAAAAATGTATCTAATTGGAAGTGCTGTAAATGCAAATCAAATAGCCTTAGCAATAATTATTGTAATAAACTCTGTAATTGCAGCATTTTACTATTTAAGACCAGTTGGAGCCATGTTTCTTAAAGATCCTGATGAATTTACAAAAAAAGATTTTATGACAAATGCCACAAGTGTTACAAGATCAATTATAGCCTTGCTTGTATTTTTATCTATTATTTCAATTTTATTGGTTGAGCCATTACTAAATATAATTGAGTATTTCCTAAAAGATTCAGGTTTTTAATGGCAAAGTTTATATCTACATTTTTAATCTTGCTAAATTTTTCTTTTGCAAACTCTTTATCTCTTACAAAAACTGATTTAATAATTTTAAATAAGATAAAATCTTTGACAGATGAACCAATAATGCAATACTCTTTAATGGCAATAGCAATAAAAGAGTCAAGCGTTGGTAAAAATATGGTAAATTGGAAAAGCAATGATTTTGGGCTTTTTCAATCAAATATAAAAACCGTTTTAAGCCGTCAATATGTGAAAGATACTCCAAAAAATAGAAAATTCTATGCTTTAAAACTTATGAATGATGTAGGTTTTGCAACTGCAAATGCTATTATTGAGCTTGAATATTGGAGAGGTGTGCATAAAGACAACTGGATAAAAATTTGGTCAAGTTATAACACTGGATTTTCATATAGAAGTGATACAGGTTATCTTTATGCAAAATCGATTTTAGAAATTACAAAAAAACTAAAACACGAATATGGTTTATAAAACCATTTTTATATCTTTATGTTCCCCTAAAAGTCTAAAAAGCTCTAATCTATCATCTTCATTATGAACAAAAAGTTTTAAATTGTAACTTTTGAATTTACCTTTTGCACTTGTTTTTGAAGCATTTAAACTATGCTCTCTTTCTAAAATAATCTCTTTTACACATTTTTTAATATTGCACTCTTCCAAAACAACAAGTTTATACTCCCAAGAACAAGGGTAATTTAATTCCAATTTTTTATTATTTAAATCTATCATCTTCTAAAATCTCCACTTTTTCCACCACTTTTTGCTTCAAGTTGAATATCTGAAATTACCATTGATTTATCAATAGCTTTTACCATATCATAAATTGTAAGAAGTCCAATACTAACACCCGTTAGTGCTTCCATCTCAACACCTGTTTGCCCATTTAATTTTGCTGTTACAAAGAGTTTAAAACTGCACTCTTTTTCATTTTCTTCTATATCACAATTTATTCCAGTTAAAAGCAAAGGATGGCACATAGGAATTAATTCGCTTGTCTTTTTAGTTCCCATAATTGCTGCAATTACAGCAGTTTGCAAAACTGGTCCTTTTTTAACACTATTTTCCATAATTGCAATATAAGCCTCTTTGCTCATAGTTATTTTTCCACTTGCAATAGCCACTCTTTTTGTATCATTTTTATCTGAAACATCTACCATTTTTGGTCTATTATTATCATCAAGATGTGTTAAATTCAAAGTTTATCCTTCTAAAATTTATATTTTATTCTATAAAAAGATAGGTTAAATAGATATTAAGAATATTTTAAATATAATCCAAGCCTAAATTTTAAAAGAAAGAGGGTGATTTTAGTGCCAGGCATTAAAGTTAAAGATAACGAATCGTTTGACGAAGCGTATAGAAGATTTAAAAAACAATGCGACAGAAACCTAATCGTTACTGAAGCAAGAGCTAGAAGATATTTTGAACCAATGACTGAAATCAGAAAAAAGCAAAAAATTTCTGCTAGAAAGAAAATGTTAAAAAAACTATATATGTTAAGAAGATACGAATCAAGATTGTAAGATTTGTTATTTCCAAAGAAAAAGCCCAGACTTCGGTTTGGGCTTTTTTTATTTTAAAGCCAATCTTGATACAATCTTTGCAATAAATTTTAAAGGAAAAGATTTGAAAACTATTAGTGTAGGGCATTCACCTGATGCAGATGATATTTTTATGTATTATGCTATTAAATTTGGTTGGATTAGTTTAGAAAATACAAAATTTGATAATATCGCACTTGATATAGAAACTCTAAATCAAGCCACTCTAAGAGGTGTTTACGATATTTGTGCAATATCATTTGCACTTTATCCTTTTGTAAAAGATGATTTTGCTTTGCTTAAAACGGCAGTTTCATTTGGGGAAGGTTATGGTCCAAAGTTGATTAAGAAAAAAGGAGCTAAGCTAAAGAAAAACTTCAAAGTGGCTCTTAGTGGAGAGTTTACTACAAATGCCTTACTTTTTAAAATAGCTTATCCAGATGCTAGAATTTCTTATATGAATTTTTTAGATATCGAAAAAGCTGTACTTGATGGAACAGTTGATGCTGGAGTTTTAATCCATGAATCAATCTTAACTTATAGCAGTGAACTTGAAGTAGAAAAGGAAATTTGGGATATTTGGGTTGAATTATGTGAAGGTGAAAAGTTACCACTTCCACTTGGTGGAATGTGTTTAAGACGCTCAATCCCACTTCATAATGCAATAAAATATGAAAATGCTTTGATAAAAGCTGTTGATGTAGCAAATAAAAATCGAAAAACTTTAGCTCCAATGCTCTTAGAAAAAGG
>CAYQFC010000032.1:0-8723 GCA_964416585.1 uncultured Aliarcobacter sp. | reverse complement strand
CACTTCCCCAAAATCTTGAGTCATTTGAGTGGTCACGATTATCTCCCATCATAAAAGTTTCATCTTCAGGAATAATAATTGGATGCATATCAAAAAGCTCTTTTGGACTTTGAATACCTCTTGTTACATTTGGGTCGTTGTGAATTCCTTTATGCTCTTTTGAGTAAGGATTTAATACAAACAGTTTTCCATCTATCTCTTCTTGCATATAATCTTTAAAATGAGTTTTTACATACTCATTTCCCTCTTTTGGATGAAGATATAAAACCTTATCTTTTAAAGCTACAATATCTCCACCAATAGCAACCGCTCTTTTTACATAGTGAATATCAGGATTATGAGGGTATCTAAAAACTACAATATCTCCTCTTTTTGGTCGCTCACCCTCTATTAAATGCCCATTTCCTTTAAAATCTGGTAAAACTTTTACTTCAAGCCAAGGAATTGTAGGTGTTGGAACTCCATATGAGAATTTTTTTACAAAAAGCATATCCCCAATTAGAAGTGTGTTTTTCATACTCCCACTAGGAATTACAAAGGCTTGAGCTATAAAAAATATAATTCCCAAAACAATAACAATTGTTCCAGTCCATGAGCTTGACCAATTATAAATCTTTTTTAACATCTATTTTGCTTCTCTTTTTTCTCTTAATTTTGCTGCTTTTATTGTATTTTTTAAAAGCATTGCAATTGTCATAGGTCCAACGCCACCTGGAACTGGAGTTAAATGTGAGCATTTATTTTTAAGTCCTTCAAAATCTGCATCACCTACTAGTTTTCCACTTTCAAGTCTATTAATTCCAACATCAATTACAACAGCACCATCTTTTACCATATCAGCTTTTAATAGATACGGAACTCCAACAGCAATTATTACAATATCAGCATTTAGAGTGTGAAATTTTAAATCTTTTGTTCTACTATTACAAGTTGTTACAGTTGCTTTTTTGTTTATTAAAAGTGATGCCATAGGTTTTCCAACAATATCGCTGCTTCCAATAACTACAACATTTTTTCCACTTAATTCAATATTATGCTCTTCAAACATTCTAATAACTCCAAATGGAGTTGCAGGTAAAAATGAGTCAAGATTTGATACAAGTCTTCCTACATTGTATGGATGAAAACCATCAACATCTTTTAAAGGGTTAATAGCTTCTAAAACCGTTGTTGTATCAATATGTTTTGGTAGTGGAAGTTGCACCAAAATACCGTCTAGTTTTGGGTTATTGTTCATCATATTTATAGTTTCAAGTAGCTCTTCTTGAGTAATACTATCTGGCATTTCATGAACAACTGAGTAAATTCCAGCATCTTTACAAGCTTTTGCTTTACTTGCTACATAAGTTGCACTTGCTGCATCGTTTCCTACAAGAATAACTGCAAGTCCTGGAGTTATATTTTTCTCTTTTACAATCGCTTCAACTTCAACTTTTACCTCTTCTTTTATTTTAGAAGATAGTATTTTTCCATCTAGTAATACCATTTTTTTGCCTTAATATTTTTAAAATTTTAATCTAGATTTTATCAAAAATTCAATTAATTATCAAAGTTTAACTTATTTTAATTTGTTAAACTAAAATTTAGTATATTTTTTATATAATCCGCATTCAAAATTAAAATAAAGGATTAAAATGTTAGAGGGTATCGTAAGAGATAGTATAACTAAACCAGCTGTTAAAGCACTAAGAAAAGAAGGATATTTAATTGCAAATATCTATGGAAAAGGGCTAGAGAATATCTCTGCTGCATTCAAAAGAAATGAGTTTATTAAATTTTTAAAAAATAAAAAAGAAGTTGCTTTTGATATTAGTGTTGCTGGAAAAACTTTAAAAGTTGTTGTTCAAGAGTATCAAAAATGTCCAATTAGCTCGGATTTGTTACATGTTGATTTAATGGTAGCACAAGCTGGTGTTAGAACTTCATATAAAATTCCAGTTGTTGCAACAGGAAGTGCAAAAGGTCTTAAAAATAAAGGTCTTTTAATGTTACATACAAGAAGAGTTCCAGTTAAATGTACAATTGAAAATTTACCAAACAATATCACTATTGATGTTACAGATCTAGACACTGGTGATAATGTATTGTTAAGAGATTTAACTTTACCAGCTGGTGTTGATTGTTACTTAGATCCAAGAGTACCAATTGTTGGTGTAATTAAAGCTAAATAATTAAAACTTATGTATTTAATTGTTGGTCTTGGAAATATTGGTGAAAAATATCAAAATACAAGACACAATATTGGATTTTTAGTTATAGATTATATAACTAAAAATCTAAATGCTACAAATGTAAATAACTCAAATTTTCAATCTACTCTTTTAAAATCGGGATATAATCTATTTTCTAAACCAACTACATATATGAATAATTCAGGTATTGCTGTAAAAAATATTATGGATTATTATAAAGTTGATTTAGAAAATATTATTATTATTCACGATGATTTAGATTTACCTTTTGGAACTGTTAAGTTTAAGATTGGTGGTGGCCATGGTGGACATAATGGTTTAAAATCTTTAGATAGTCATATTACAAAAGAGTATATAAGAGTGCGAGTTGGAATTGGAAAACCACAAGATAAAGAAGATGTTGCAAATTATGTATTAAGTGATTTTAGTAAAGTTGAATTTGAAGAGTTAAATAGTAGAATTATCCCACATATTGCAAAATCTATCGAAGCTTTAAAAGAGTTAGATATTGATGAAATAAAATCAAAATATACAATAAAGTAGAAAAATGAGTACATTAACAAAATATATACTTTCAAAATATCTAAAATTTTTTATTATTGTTTTAATCTCTTTGGAGATATTTTTTGTTGGAATTGACTACTTACAAAACTCTAAAAAAATTCCAGATTCTGCCAATTTACAGCTTTTATATATTTTATATAACTCATTTTTTACTCTAACATTGGCTCTACCTTTGTCTATTGTTTTTGCATGGATTATTACACTAGTGGTTTTTATAAAGAACAATGAATTTGTGGCATTTAATGCACTTGGAGCCTCTAGAAATAAGCTTATAAATCCAATATTATTTAGTGCTTTAACACTTATTTTAACACTAATTTCACTTCAAACAACTCCCTTGGCATACTCATATGAACAGAAAAAAAAGATTTTAGATAATGAGTATTTCTCAAGTTCAAAAAGTGATATTTTTTTAAAATATGATGACTATTTTGTATATTTTGAGAAGCTTTTACCACTTGAAAAAATTGCCCAAGAGATTCATATTTTTAAGATTAAAGGTGATGAATTAATTGAAACTTATATAGCAAAAACTGCAAATTTCAAAGATAATAAGTGGGAAATGCACGATGTTAAACTTATAAAAAAACCAGAAGATATTGATTCAAATAGCTCAAAACTTGAGATTAAAAATTTAGATAAAATATCTATTTTAGATGGATTTAAGCCAAAAATATTAAATAATGTATATGAAAATAAGTCAGAATATTCACTTTTTGATGCAATTTCTGCCTTTGTTTTGCTAAACAAACAAGGTGTTAGTACAATAAAAATAAGAAGTATAGTTTATAATCAACTTTTTATACCATTTTTTATTTTTCCTTTGATTTTTTTGGTTTATGCTTATTCTTCAATAAATAGTAGATTTTTTAATTTAGGGAAATTTGTATCTTTATCTGTGTTTGGAACTTTGATTATTTGGGGTATATTTTTTATGTTATTCAAACTTACAAGCTCAGGTGTAGTTTTGCCTGAAGTTTCTATTTTACTACCGCTTATTATTTTATTTATTGTTTCAAATTATATATACATTAAAAAATTAAGAGCTTAAAATGGCAAATGTAAAATCTTATGGAATAGTACTTTATAAGGCTTCAAAAAAAGATATTAAAATTCTTTTGTGTTTAGGAGTTGCTAGTGAAGATAAGTGGGGATGTTTAAAAGGTAGCAAAGATAAGGATGAAACGGCATATAATTGTGCAAAAAGAGAGTTTTTTGAAGAGTCATCAATAAATGTAGATATTGCTTTATTTGAAGACTATTTTGAACAAATAAATATAGAAAAAAATGTTGGTGTTTGGCTTGTAAATGCTTCAAATATAGATAATTTAGATAGATATTTTGATAAAGATAGCTTAAAACCAGAATATCTATCTTGGGAGAATTGCGAAGTTAAGTTTTTTTCAATAAACAAACTTCCAAAAATAAAATCAAAGCAGAAAGATTTATTAAGACAAATAAAAGAGTTTTTACTAAGCAAAAATCTAATTAAATAGGAAAATAAATTTTCCTATTTATTCTATTTTATACTAGGACTAATAGATTTCCAATCTTCTCTTAGGGTTTTGTTTAAAGTAAATTTATCATTTGAATTTGCTATTTCATTGTATTCATAAGGAGTAACCACTACAAGTCCACCTTTTATTAAACTTGTAAATGTGTTTGATTCAATCTTAGAACCACTAAAAATTGAAAACTCCATTTCAAAACCACTAATATCATAGAATTCTGAATTTTTTCTAACAAATTTTTTATATTTATCAAAAATAAGACAATCTACTATAACGGCTGAAGCATCTTGGCTTAAATCAACTTTTAAAACCTTTCCTATTTGAACATTTTTATAATATACAGGAGAGTCCACATTCACACTAGATGCTGTTTTGTCAATAACTTTTATTATTGACCCAAAATGTGAATCAATAGATGGTTCTTTATCACTTCCTATAAATCTTGACTGGTAATCGCTTTTTTCACTTTTTATCACTCCAATATTTACAGCCATTATTGTTGAACCAGCATTTGCTATCTCTTGAAGAGAAATTCTAGGCTTTTTGAGATAAAAAAGTGTTCCATCTTTTGCAAACTCTTTAAAATCTTTTTCTATAATAGCTTTAACTTCAATTTTTTGATTTTTATTTAGAGATATTTTTTTAACTTTTCCAATATTTGCACCCTTATAAACAATTTTAGAGAAATCTTCTTGAAGTCCTTCTACATCGTCAAAAATAATAGTTATCATATTTGTAGCCATTTGCATCTCATCAAAACTAGCATAAATTTCGTGGTTACCTAAAGGAGTTTTTGAGCTATTATCAAGCTCTATTGAGCCTTCTAAAAAGCTTGTAAAATTATCGATTTCAAAGATTATTCCACTAAGAGATGCTTTTAAATCAAGTTTTGGTTTTTTATAAAATCTACTTGTGTTTGTGATAAATTTTCTAAACTCTTCATAAACAAATATCTCAACTTTTGAAACCTTATCATCAAATTTAATATTTTTTACAAATCCTATCTCCTGATTTTTATAAATCAGACTCATATTTTCTTTTATTGCAAAACTATTATCAAATTCAGTGTAAACAGTAAACCCATCTGTTTTATCTCTATTTTGGTTTTCAATATCTTTAAAACTAGGATATAATACAAACTCTTTATTTGTTAGTTTTTCACTACTTTTAGTAGATACAAGTGCAATAGCTCCATTTAAAATAGACTCTATTCCACTATAATTTATTTTTGCATCAAAATTTTTAATCTCCAAAAGCTTTGAACTCATATCATAAAACTTGCTACTATTATTTATTAAATCTTTATATTTTTCATCTATTAAAATAGATATTTTTACATTTTTATAATCAGAACTAAGTTCATATTTATCAACTTTTCCTATCTCAACATTTTTATAATATATTTTTGATCTATCATTTATAGAGTTTAAACTATTTGAAATCAAATCAATTTTTATGCTATTAATACTTTTTTTGAGATCTTTTTTTGAAACACCTAGAAAATAGTCATTAAACTCACCAGCTTGATAATCCAAAGATATGAAATTTCCTTTTATTATATTTCCTAGATTTTTAATTCCTGATAGAGCTATTGTAGGCTCTTCTACAAAAAATCTTGTATTTTTTGTAAGTAGATATTTAAACTCTTCATATACAAAAGCTTTTGTATTTAGATTGTTTTCATTTAATTTTATATTTGAAATCTTTCCTATTTCAATTCCTTTGAATAAAATAGGTGTATTTTCTTCTATTCTTGCATCATTAAAATCAAGAGAAAAATATATCTTTTTCTTTAAATCATCTTTTGAAGCATATAGGGTTTGGATATCATCTTTTGATATTTTTTCATCATTTTTTATTGTTGTAACAACAGTAATTCCACCAATAATTGCTGAATATAAAGAACCAACTTCAATATTTAAACCACTTGCACCATAGCTTACTTTTAAAGCTTCATTCATAATAAATTTTGAGCTTTTGTTTACTAAATAGTTGTATTTATCATAGATATATATACTTGCAAAAAGCTCTTCACCTTTAAACTCTTTTGAAACAATCTCACCAATTTGGTATTTGTTGTAAAAAATAGGAGTTCCAACATCTATATTATCTTTATCATTTGCCAAAAGTGTTACATAGTAACCATTTTCTTCAAACTCTTCATCAGGTTGAGAATCAAGCCCATTAAAATACCATTTGTATTTTATATTTTTTAAATCAACTTGATTTTTAAAATTTGATGATAACTCAATTTTATATCCACTTATAAGTGTGCTAAGACCAGATATTTTTGTTAAAGAAACAGTTGGTTTTTTTATCCAAAATTGTGAGTTCTCATTTGCTACATATTCGGCAACATCACTATTTACTAAAATATTAACTGCAACACTTTTTAAATCATCATGCATTGATATTTTTGTAACTTTTCCAAGAGTTAAACCTTTATACTCTAAAGTTGTAACATTCTCTTTTAATCCCTCTGCACTTTTAAAATAGACTACAATATTTGTACCTTTTTTTGAGTAAGAGTCATAAGCTATATAGCCTAAAATTCCAAATATTACCAAAGGAAGTAACCACACAAAAGAGAATTTTCTTTTACTCTCTTGTTTTGCTTCATAAACTACTGTTTCATTTAAATTATTATTAATTATCTCTTTGCTCATCCCAAATTATCCTTGTATCAAATTTATTTGCTGCAAAAATTGTAATTATTACCATTAAAGCAAAAGACGTAGCAGCAACTCCACCTTTTATATTAAACATCTCATCAAGCTGAACTATTGAAGCCATTAAAGCAACCACATAAATATCAATCATAGACCATTTTCCAATAGCTTCAATATATTTGTATATCAAAATTTTTGTTCTATTTTCCATTTTTACATCAATTCTAAGGCTTAAAAATATAAAAAATAGAGCAAAAAGTTTAACTATTGGAATAGCTACACTTGCAACAAAAATAACTCCTGCAACAAAATAGCTTTTGTACTCCAAAAAGCTAATAATTCCTTCTATTATAGTGCTTTCTTGATTTACACCAAATTGAGTAACTACCATCATAGGATAGAGCATAGCTGGAATATATAAAAGCATTGCACAAATTGTAAGAGCCAAAGATATTTGTAGAGAGTTTTTTACTCTTTTTTCTACCTTATGACCACATCTTGTGCAGGAAAATTTTGAATATTTTTCAATTTCATATATTTTTTTACAGTTTTTGCAAGATATTAAAATCATTTATCATCCAAAATAGCACTAGCATCAAATTTTACTTGCGACATTATAAAGCAAAAAACATATGCTAAAATCAGAAAAAATCCCATATCAAACTTTGTATTACTAACCATTCCAGCTAGTTTTATATATGTAACGATTAAGCTAATAATAAATACTTCCATAAATCCCCACTCTTTGAAAAAATAGTAAGAATCATATAAAAAAGATTTTTTTAATATTTTATATTTTATTTGAAAAAAGCTCAAAATAATTACAATTGAGTTAAAAATTGGAGCCATTACTATTGTAAAAAATACCAAAAAAGATACAAGATAAAAATCTTGTTCAAATAAAATATATACAGTTTTTAAAATATTTGCATTCAGCTCTTGACCATTTAGATTTAAACTAATTAATGGATATAAAGATAGAATAAAAAAGAGCATTAAGCTAGAAACAGCATAAAATAGGGAATCAATAGATAGGTTTTTATCTGTTTCTATTTTGCTATTACATCGTGGGCAGTTTTGATTGATGTTTTTTTCTTGATTCTTTTTTATAAAAAGTCCACAACTAAAACACTCAACTATATTTGTTAAATCTCTCATTTTCTCTTCTATTTTTAAATAATTATGTATTTTAGCAAAAAAGAAGTAAAGCTATTGAAATTTAAACTATTGTAGAATATTAAAAATATAATATAAAGGTTTAAAATGCAATTTAATATTTCACATGCACAATTTGGTACAAGACCACCTGTAACTCTTCCAAATCCTGAATTTTTAAGAATTTTAGGTGAAGATGGTATTAGAAAATTAATTTCTGACCACTATGACTTAATCAAGAAAAGCTCTATTTATGAGATTTTTCCACAAGATGATAAAGAGTTTGAACAAGCAAAAATAAATTCGAGTGATTTTTTCATTCAAATTTGTGGAGGAAAAAAATATTTTAATGAAAATAGGGGAGCTCCTATGATGTTTGTAAGACATCAACCTTTTAAGATTACTCCACAAGCTAGAGTTGTTTGGCTTGAGTGCTATATTGAGGTTCTTAAAAAACTTGATATTGATGAGAAATTTTTGGAATCTTATTGGAATTATTTGGATATTTTCTCTATTTGGATGATTAATACTCCTAGCGATTAAAACATATTTCAAACAAGTTTAACTTGTTTGAAATATAGATAAATAATAAACCTAATATCAATACCATTTTTAATTCAATTCATCATAAT